>NZ_JAOQJL010000004.1:0-164444 GCF_025566965.1 Blautia ammoniilytica
AAGACGGAGTTAAAGGATTTAAAACTGGCATTTATCAACTGTGAATGCGGCAGCTGGCTAAGATATTTTACGAATGAGACTGCGGATCTGATCGAACTGAACTGTATAAACTGCGGTATGCCTGTTGCACTGAAATACAACGCCAAGAAGAAACTGTATGAAACGATAAGGAGCTGAGGCTATGGAGGAAAAATATAAAACCTGTAAACACAGTACAGGAGAATATGGACAGACAGCAGTATATGTACATCCAAGCTGTCCAAGGCTGTCAATGATCAAAGGAAAACTGGTGAGCAGCAAAAGAAGGTGTAATGAGTGTAAGAACTGGGAGGAGAAGGATTAATGGCATGCGCAAAGAAATGTGACAGATGTGAAAAACTGTACGAGGAGTACAATTTTGAGGATGACGAAAAGAATCCTAATGGGATTATGGTATTAAATTTGGACTATCAAAGACATTTTTATTCACATACCGCTATGGATTTATGCCCCGATTGATTGTATGAAAGAATTTCAGGATTGGATGAAAGAGGTGAAGTAGATGATTGATCTGGCAAATAAATGCGTATTAGTCAGAACACATGAAGAGTATAAAAATATTCTGAAAGTAGCAAAGGAACAAGGATATAGATGGTACGGCGGAAAAGAAGTGTATCCATATCTCTTTGAAAAACAGCAGATCCCGGATATATTAAAGTTCTATAGCAATAAAGAACTAACAAGAAATGCCAGCCTTACACCGGGATATGAATTAGTAGAAGCATCAGACGTAACTGAAGATGAGAAGAAACTCAAAGATGCTATAAGACTTGTTAGAACATTTGCTAAAAACCTAAGCAGAACAGCATTGACGGACTCATTTATTAAGTCCTTGAATTTACTTGCAGATACTGTAGAAAGTTTTCTCACCCACGAGGAAGCTGAGAAGAAGTTGGAGGAAATGAAGAATGACAAAAGGTGAAAAAGAGTATATCTATGATGAAATAGACAATGTTACTGTATTACCATCCAGACCTATGAACTTGGAAGAACTAGAGGCATATGTCGAGGGCTATAAAGATGCAAGAAATGCGTTTCTTGATAAGTTTGAGGAATGCTATTTTAACGTAAAAACAGACTGAGAGGCGACTTATGGAAGCAAACAAAACCTGTAAGACCTGCAAAGATAATGACAACGGTTTATGCGACCGCACAGGACAGCTGATTGACGATGATGATCATTGTGATAGCTGGCACAGTGACTGGCGGGATGCGATGATGAGGACGTTCCTGGGACGGCCAGGAGGGAGCGCAAAATGAGAGAAATTCTTTTTAAAGCAAAGCAGATTGATAATGGCGATTGGTATACAGCCCAATGTCTGAATGAAGCAGTTGATATCGTAAAAGGTGGTGGAGTTGAATGTTAGTGCCTGCAATATTATGTAAAGAACAAATCGAAAAGAAATTTCAGAAATTATATTATACAAAAGATATGTTTTATTATACTGGCTGTTTGGCACAATGGTATCCTAATATTAAGGATATTCCTGGCGATGGTGATTTTGATTATGCGATCGTAAATAATGCTGGTGAACTCATTGGTTATCTTTCGTATAAAGCAGATTATTATTGCTCAAAAGTCTATAATTTTGGATTAGTTTCTTTTGATAGAGGAAATCCAATTATAGGTAATGACTTATATAAAAAGTTAGAAGAACTTATTCCACGTTTTCGCCGTATTGAATGGAGAATGGTTGGTGGAAATCCTGTTGAAAAACATTATGATAAGTTTTGCAAATTGCATAATGGTAAAAAGCATATATTAAAAGACTCAATAAGAGATAAAAACGGAAATTATCACGATGATATTATTTATGAAATCGTGAAAGGTGGTGGAGTAGATGGCAATTAAACCTATTTTATTCAATACCGAGATGGTTCGGGCAATCATGGACGGAAGAAAGATCTGTACCAGAAGGATTGTTAAAGATGACATTCCGGATGATGCGATGTGGGGATATACAGCATTTACTTCTAAAGGATATATATCTTGTAGAGGGGTGTATGCCGATGGATACGGCGAAGGATTTTACAAATTGCCGTATCAGCCAGGTGACCTCCTGTATGTTCGAGAAACATGGCAGTATCTATATGAATTGGATGGAAATGAACAGGTCATTGAGGATACGGGGAAATATTATTATGCAGCAACAGATACAATCCCGTTCGATACATATGTTGATGAAAATGGAGTGAAACACGATCATGCGCCGTGGCGACCATCCATCCACATGCCGAAAGAAGCGGCGAGAATCTGGCTGAAGGTTACGGATGTACGGGTGGAGCGGTTGCAGGATATCACAGACGATGATGCAGAAGCAGAGGGATGTTTCGATTATACATCAACAGCACTTGGTTTTCCCGATGTATGGGATTCCACCATCAAGAAATCCGACCTTGACCGCTACGGATGGGATACGAACCCGTGGGTCTGGGTGATTGAGTTTGAGCGGTGTGAAAAACCGAAGGAGGTGTGATATGAGAGAAATTCTTTTTAAAGCAAAACGGATTGATAATGGCGAATGGGTTGAGGGATATGTAGTTCGCAAACATGGATTATACTTTATTTATAGTATTGTAAATTCAGAATCATGCAGACAAAACAATTATGAAATTGTTCCAGAAACGCTCTGCCAGTTCACGGGACTTTGCGACAAAAACGGCAATAAAATCTGGGAAAATGATATTTGTGATCGCAAAGAGATATATCCGGAAGTTGTGAAAATGAACACAGGAGATTGGACTTTAGATTATAGTTACGTGTTCGGAAAAGAATATGGAACCGATTTCTGCAATCTTGGATTCTATGTTGTGAGAAGAAAATGCGTTGAGGTGATTGGTAACATTTTTGACAATCCAGAATTATTACAGGAGGATACAGAATGATTGAGATCATCAGTACAGAGCAGCAGAAGATCACGGATCAGGAAGTAACAGAAGCCCTGCAAACACTAAAACAGTATTGCAAGGAACATGAAGATACAGGCCCTGAATGCCAGGGATGCTGTGCACATGTAGTATGTGGCAATTTAGCCCCGATGGATTGGGACTTGCCAGGAGATAAGGAGGCAGAAGCATGAGCGATAAACGTAAAATATACGATTACATAAAAAGGACAATAAATCCTTATGGAAGACCTTTCGATGGAACAGCTTATGAACTTGGAGTTAAAATCATAGATTTCATCGAAAATATAGATGGCGAGAAAGAAAATGGTTGGATTCCGGTCACAGAAAGACTTCCAGAGGAAGACGGAAGGTATCTGGTGACGTTTAAGAATGGAATAAAAGTTTGTATGGTAGGATATGGCTCTTGCAAGAGAACTGTACTAGGATATCCAATTGGACATGGCTGGTATAGCTTGGAAGAAGCGCAATATTATGCGAAGGACAGTATTATTGCCTGGATGCACTTGCCGGAACCATACAAGGAGGACGAAACATGAAAGCCTACAAAGACCCCACAGCTGATCAGGCAATCTCTGAAGTGGACAAGTGGAAACGAAAGCAGCGTGATCTGGAAGAGCAGCACAAGATCCACAGAGGGGACATCATTACAATCCGGATAGCCAAAAGAGAGGGTGTAGACGGGGCACTGGTGATCCGAGATGTGAAGACCGTTGTCAAAGCATTGTATCCTCATGTGGTGGAGTTAAGACTTCCCGGAGGAATAACCAGATCGCCAACATATTGGGAACTTGCAAAAATGCGCGTGGGAGGTGGCATCAGTGGAAGTCAGGATAACCAGGGAGCTCCTGGACAACTACCGAAAAATAAAAAGGGAGATCCCCATTCTTGAGTATGAGTTGAATGAGCTGTGGCTGACAGACAAAGGCATGGGGAACAGTGTGATCCTGAATGGGAAAAACGGATCCAAGAAGCCGGAGACGGTAGTTGGGTTCGATCAGGAGAAATACAACCGCCGGAAGAGGACGCTGAATCTGAAAAAGGTGCAGGCCGAAGCTGTGGAGAAATGGATTGACGATATCCCAGATGGCCAGACCAGATGTGTGTTCAAGATGTTTTACCGGGATGGGATGACTTGGCCGAAAATAGCGCACAAAATAGGAATGCCACAGAATGAGGACTATCCAAGAGTGTGTATAAGGGATGCGTATTTAAAAAAGATGGACATAAAATAATTTTTTTTTCGGTAATTTCGGTTTTTTCGGTTTATAATAACAATGAAGCCGAAGGCTCATAAGGCCGGAAGCACACTCTTCACGTAAAGACGGCCGCCGGGTGCTACAGCCTGGCGGTTGATTTGCCGGAACATAGCTCAATGGTAGAGCAGCTGGCTTATATCCAGCGTGGTGGTAGTTCGATTCTATCTGTTCCGATTGGCTTCAAGAGAAGCTATCCCAACTACATACATTTTTTGCTAACGCCCTGTAGAAATACGGGGCGTCTTGTAGTATGATGGAAGAAAATGTATGTGGGAGGACTTTTTTATGCCAGAAGAACAAATTGCAATAACATTGGTTGGAGCGATTATTTCAGGGGTATTGGCGACTATCATAACTCTTGTTATAAATGCAAAAGCCGAGAAAAAGAGACGAAAACAACAGCTTGTAGATGATATATTTGGCTATAAGTATCAAATGACGGGCTCTACATTAAATGCATTAGATATTAATTGTCAAGGACTTACAAGGGCTTTAAACAGAGTTATTATAGTTTTTCATGATGACCCAGAGGTTATGAAAGCTCTTGACAATTTATGGTTGGCTATAAATGGTAAAAATACAAAAATAACTGATGATTTGCTAATTACTTTGTTAAGGACAATGAGTAAAAGTGCAGGCATAAAATGTAACGATTGGAATGATAGTAGATTCACACGAGTTTTTAAAGTTTGAGTCATTAAAATAATAACACAACACAGGCAGCTCTTCGGGGCTGCTTTTGTTATACCGACAAAACGACAAACACGAGGTGATGAGACATGGCCAGGGCGCCGGACAAGAGAATAGAGCAGGCAAAAGAAATGTACCTGCAGGGGCAGAAATTGGTTGAGATTGCAAGTCAACTGAATCTGCCAGAGGGCACTGTCCGGAGATGGAAGTGTACTCATAAGTGGGAAAACGAACGTTCGGATAAGAAAAGCGAACGTTCGGAAAAGAAAAAAGTAAAAAAGAAGAAAGCTGCTGAGAGTGAAGTTGAGCGGGTAATTGAAAATTCTGATCTGACTGACAAACAGCGGCTTTTTTGTATTTGTTATATTCGGAGTTTTAACGCTACAAAAGCATATCAGAAAGCATATGAAGTTGATTACTTAACGGCAGCGGCGAATGGTTCGAGGATGCTAGGAAATGCTAGAGTAAAAAAAGAAATCTTACGTTTGAAGAAGGAGCGCTTAAATCGAGAATTTTTTTCTGAATCAGATATCTTCCAGAAGTATATGGACATAGCTTTTGCCGATATTACAGATTATCTTAAGTTTGGAACTGAGGAAGTTCCTGTAATGGCTATATATGGCCCCGTTAAAATAAAGGATCCGGAAACAGGAGAAGAAAAACAGTTAACCAAAACGGTAAATACTGTTCATTTTAAGGAATCTTCTGGAGTCGATGGAACCATTCTTGCGGAAGTACGACGAGGAAAGGACGGAGCCAGCATTAAACTTTCAGATCGGATGAAAGCCCTTCAATGGCTGTCAGATCATATGGATATGGGAACTGAAGAACAGAAAGCTAAAATCGCTCAGATGAAAGCTCAAACAGAAAAGATTACTGGTAATAACCAGGAGATTGAGGACCTGGATGAGATAGAGGGGGAGATCTATGGCGGTGATAAGTAACTTTGTCAGGAAGAAGACAATCCCTTATCGGTTCTCTGAAAAGCATAAGGATTATATCCGAAGATGCAAGAAGTGCTCTTATAACGTGGCAGAAGGTGCTGTACGTGCCGGCAAGACTGTTGATAACGTGTTTGCTTTTGCACATGAGCTGAAGACCACACCGGACAGGATCCATCTGGCAACAGGGTCTACTATGGCAAACGCCAAAATGAACATAGGGGACTGCAATGGGATGGGACTTGAATGGATCTTCCGCGGCCAGAGCCACTGGGGAAAGTACAAGGACAATGAAGCACTGTTCGTCAAGGGGCCGGCAACGCATTACAAACAGAAGATCGTGATCTTTGCAGGCGGTGCCAAAGAAGACAGTTACAAGAAAATCCGTGGTAACTCCTACGGAATGTGGATCGCAACAGAAATCAACCTGCATCACGATAATACGATTAAAGAGGCTTTCAACCGTCAGCTTGCAGCGAAACGCCTGAAAGTGTTCTGGGACCTGAACCCGGATAACCCAAGGGCTGCCATTTATTCAGAGTACATTGACAGATACCAGAAGCAGGAGGAAGAGGGCAACTTCCCAGGCGGTTATAATTACATGCACTGCACCATCTATGACAACATCAATATCACAGAAGAACGTCTTCATGAGATTGAGAGCCGGTATGATGTAAATTCTATCTGGTACATGCGTGATATCAAGGGGATGCGTGTGGTTGCCAACGGTCTGATCTTCCGCAGGTTTGCGGATGATATCAGCACGAAGAAGTTCAGCTTTGCCATAAAGGATAAGCCGAAGGATATCATGGAGATCAATCTTGGCATTGACTTTGGTGGATCCGGTTCCGGTCATTCCTTTACAGCCACAGCGATCACAAGAGGCTTCCAGATGGTAATCCCATTAGCTTCTGAGCGGATCAGCTGCAAGGATGAAAGCGGTAATGCCATAGAGATTGATCCGGACATGCTTGGCAGGATGTTCTGCAATTTTGTGCAGAGGATTCTGAGCCGTTACGGATATGTAACAGTGGTCTATGCAGACAGCGCAGAACAGACCTTGATCGCCGGGATCCGCAGCAGCCTTAGGAAGAATGGCCTTGGCTGGGTCAGAGTTGAGAACGCATTGAAAACAGAGATCAATGACCGTATCAATGCAACATCTATCCTGATGGCGCAGGGACGCTTCGCATACATGGATGGGGAGTGTGACAGCCTTGTAAATGCCCTGTGCACTGCAGTGTGGGATCCCAAGGAGCTGACAAGGAATGTAAGACTTGATGACGGAACCAGTGACATTGACTCATTAGACAGTTTTGAATATACGATCGAGCGGCAGATCAGCCAGCTCATCAGGTACGGGTGATGAATATGAATTATACAAATATGTATCAGGCATTGCGGAAGATCCTGGATAAGGATGAGCAGATTGATTATGCAATGAGCGGCAGGACTGCAGCACACATAGAACTGTGGTCAAAGATGTATGAAGGCAGACCTCCGTGGGTCAACGAAACAACGCAGAGCGCAGGGATTGCGGCTGCTGTATCAGGAGAGCTCGCCAGACTGACGGTCCTGGAAGTAAAAAGTGAAGTATCTGGAAGCGCAAAGGCTTCATACATGGACGAGGTTTACCAGAAAGTCATAGAGAAGCTGCGGATCCAGGTGGAATATGCAGATGCAAAAGGCGGACTGGTCTTTAAGCCGTATGTAAATGCAGACGGCATATCTATCCAGTACATCCAGGCAGACAACTTTTTCCCTCTGGAATTTGATACGGAAAAAATTACAAAGTGTGCATTCCTGGACCAGTTCCGGAAAAACAATGAGATATACAGCAGGATAGAGGTACATACCCTAAAAGAAGGTACCTTGAATATCCGGAACCGGGCATTTGTTTCCAAGACAGAGGGTATGCTTGGAACAGAGGTGCCTGTGGAATCCGTTGCCCGCTGGTCAGACCTGGCGCAGGAGATCACGATTGCAGGAACTGATAAGTTGCCTTTTGGTTATTTTAGGGTTCCGCTTGGAAACAATCAGGATTCTGAAAGCCCGCTAGGTGCAGCTGTGTTTTCGAGAGCCGTAGAACATCTGCAGGAGGCAGACCGGCGGTATTCGCAGATCAACTGGGAGTACGAAAGTAAGGAGACGGCCGTACACATTGCACAGAGCCTGTTGAAGTACAGGAAGGACACGGACAGCTTTGAGTATCCTGCAGGCAAGAAAAGGCTGTACCGGGCAGTGGAGTATAATACCGGCGCAACAGATAAACCGTTTATGGATACCTTCTCGCCGGATATCCGGGATACATCTTACTTCAATGGTTGGAATCATCTTATGAGGATGATCGAATTTGACTGCAATCTGGCATATGGGACGATTTCAGACCCGAACAATACGGACAAGACTGCAGAGGAGATAAAAGCCAGTAAACAGCGGTCGTATTCTTTCGTGCAGAGCTGCCAGACGGCACTGCAGCACGCCCTGGAAGATCTGGTGGATGCAATTGCTTTCTGGTGTGATCTGTATCATCTGTGCCCTTCCGGGACATACCAGACTTCTTTTGACTGGGACGATTCCATCGTAACGGATGTGGAGTCAGAACGGCAGTCTGACAGGCTGGACGTTTCCATGGGAGCAATGTCCCTGTGGGAGTACCGTGCTAAGTGGTACGGGGAAACAAAAGAACAGGCAAAGGCAGCCATACAGCTGCCAGAGGATACGGTGGTTGAATGACACAGGGGGAGATCGAAAAGCTGGCGGTGAAGACTGGCAATATATTTTCAAGCCTGGAAATTCGGATCATGATGGACATTGTGCGCCGGATCCGTGAAGCAGGCTTTGCAACAGCTTCTGCCTACTGGCAGATCAGCAGACTGCAGAGGCTTGGGCTGGCTGAGAAAGATATCCGTGAATGGATCCAAGAGGCACTGAAAGCATCCAATGAGGAAATGGAAAAGGTTTTTTCAGATGAAGTGTATGAGCAGTATTATAGTCACGAGAGGGCATATAAGCTGGCAGGCATGCAGCAGATCCCATTTGATGAGAATGTGCCTTTGCAACAGATGGTAAAGGCTGTAAAAGCGCAATTGCAGGGGGAATACAAGAATATTTCTGGCTCTATGGGCTTTGCAATCCGTGATCCAGCATCAGGGAAGCTCCAGTATTCACCGTTGATGGACTATTACAGATCCACAATGGATCAGGCTGTGATTGACATCCGGTCAGGGGCATTTGACTATAACACGGTGCTAAAACGAACAGTGGGCCAGATGACCGCTTCAGGCATCCGGTATATAGATTATGATTCCGGACACCATGACAGGGTGGATGTGGCAGCCAGAAGGGCGATCCTGACGGGCTTTAGGCAGGTACAGGCGAAGATCAATGAGCAGGTAGCTTCACAGCTTGGTACAGATATGTACGAGGTAAGTTATCACAGGGGCGCAAGACCTACCCATCAGCCATGGCAGGGGCGGGTGTACACAAAGCAACAGCTGACTGATATCTGTGGTCTTGGTACCGGTCCAGGTCTTCTTGGGTGGAACTGCTACCATGATTACCGGCCATTTATCCCCGGGGTTTCTGTACGGCGCTATACAGATGAACAGCTGGATCGGATGAACCGGGAAGAAAACACACCAAAGACATATAACGGAAAGCAGTACACCGTGTATGAAGCTCTCCAACAGCAGAGGAAGATGGAGCGCGTCATGCGTGCACAGCGCCAGAAGATAAAGCTGTTGGAAGAAGGCGGGGCTGATGAACAGGAAATCATTGCCGCAAAGGCCAGGTATCAGGGGCAGATGCAGACTTACAAGGATTTTTCTGAAAAGATGGATCTTCCGGGACAGAAAAAGAGGATCATGCAGGACGGTCTGAGTGGGAAGTTCATGCCAACGAAGGTGGAACAGAAAATTCTTGAAGAATCTGAAATAAATGATAAAATAAAGACAGAGTTATCAGAAGCGAAGATAAAAGGTGTACCGAAGATAAACCCAGAGAAAGTGGATGTTTCAGAATTTACATTTGATACAGCTCACATTAATACAGAAAGAGAACACGGAGTTACCAGAGTTGAGGCAGAGAAGTTCATTAAAGAAGCAGACATTTCTCTGACACGTTGGAACGGCAGATTCATAAACTATTATGGACCTAACGGTGCAACATACGTGGATATGGAAAATAATAATATCCGAACAGCCTTTAAGAAAGAACAATTTGACGAACCGACGTTGAAGATTAGGGAGGTGGCAGAAAAATATGGAACCAATAAAGGTTAATTGTCCATTAATGGGGATGGAAATCGAAGATGGAATATGTTTTGATATTCACATGAATGTCGAAGGTTTGGCACCTGACTGGACCATTCCAGATAAAGTGTTGAAGAAGAGTGATTATAAGCAAGTTTGTTTAAAGTGCCCGAATCATAGAGAGGATTAATGCCACCAGTCAGAAATGGCCGGTGGTATTTTTATACCCATTTTTAAGAAAGAGAGGATATGAGAGATGAAAAAATTATTTATCAGTCAGCCAATGAAAGGAAAGACAGATGAGGAAATTCTTGCAGAACGTAGGAAAGCGGTCAGAAGCGCAGAAAGAGTGTTAGGAGAAACCGTAGAGGTTATTGATTCTTTCTTCCAGTCAGCGCCAGTGGATGCAAAACCGCTTTGGTATCTGGGTGAATCTTTGAAGCTATTAGCTACAGCAGACGTTGCATATTTTGTAACAGGTTGGAGTAAGGCTAGAGGGTGTAAGATTGAACATACTTGTGCTGTAGAATATAATATTGACCGACTGGAGGAATAATTGCGCCGGCGCAAGTGAGGAGGTGAGAACGATGAAATACCGAAAGAAACCTGTAGTCGTGGAAGCCTTTCAGCTGACGGATGATCCAGAATATGAATCTCCTCCCTGGTTCACCCAGGCGGTGGCAGATGAAAAGGTCTGGATTGACCGGAGCCTAAATGACGGACATATCTCCGTATACGGCTGTACGATCCAGACACTGGAAGGCAGGATGCACGCACGCCTGGGGGATTATATCATCCAGGGTGTGAACGGGGAGCTGTATCCTTGCAAGCCGGATATCTTTCTGAAGACTTACGAAGAAGCCTAGGAAGGAGGTGATCCTGAATATCTCGGAGCTGTCCGTTAAACAGTGGTAAAGCACGCAGCGTTATGCTGGGTGTTATTTTTATGCTTTCGTCAGCTGATCAGACGTAAAACAGTCGGTGATCCGTGGCTCACACACGTAAACCAAGAGTAAAAGAAAGGAAAAGGAAAATGAAAAGAGAAGATTTAACAGCACAGGGACTGACAGCAGAACAGGTTGAGTTTGTTATGTCAGAGTACGGGAAAGAAGTAAATCCTTTGAAAGCAGAAAGGGATTCCTATAAGACCCAGCTGGATACAACACAGGCATCCCTGAAAGCTATAGAGGGAATCGATGCAGCCGGACTACAGACAAAAGTATCCGATCTGACAAAGCAGCTTCAGGGCAAGGACGCAGAGATTGAGAAGATCAAGTCCGATTATGCCTTTGATGCTTCTGTTAAAGACGCTATCCGGAAAGCGTCCGGAAGGAATGAAAAGGCGATTATGGCTCTTTTAGATGTGGATACTTTAAAAGCATCCAAGAATCAGGCGCAGGACATTGAAGCAGCGCTTACAGCCCTGAAGAAAGACAATGATTACCTGTTCCAGTCAAATGTGCAGGTTCCCAGGGTGGTTTCATCCACTTCCGGGATTAACAATGATGTTCAGACTAAAAAAGAGCAGGCGAATGAAGCACTGAGATCCCTGCTCGGAAAAGGAGAGTAAAGAATGCCAGTAAATATTACAAACAGAGCCGATGCGGAGGCGATTATCCGCGAACAGATTGTATCCAGTATTTTTCAGGATGCGCCGAAAAATTCTGTATTTATGGGGATGGCAAGAAAGCTTCCCAACATGACCAGCAATCAGACCAGGATCCGTGTACTTGATTTCCTGCCAACTGCTTACTGGGTAGACGGCGATACAGGCATGAAGCAGACCACCAGACAGGCATGGGATAACGTATATCTGAATGCCGGTGAGCTGGCTGTAATCGTGCCGATCCCGGATGCAGTACTTTCTGACACAGAATTTGACATCTTTGGCGAGATCACCCCACGTATCATGGAGGCCATTGGCCAGAAGGTGGATGCAGCTGTTATTTTTGGGGATAACCGCCCAAGGGAGTGGCAGGCAGATATCATTACCCTGGCAAGGCAGGCAGGAAACAATGTGGCTGCTGCCACCGGAAAAGATTATTATGACCTGATCCTTGGAGATGGCGGCGTATTTGCCAAAGTAGAAACAGACGGCTTCGGCGTATCTGGAGCTGTGGCACCGATGAACTTTAAGGCAAAGCTCCGTGGCCTTCGTGACACAACAGGACAGCCAATCTTCAAGAGCAACATGCAGGATGTGGCAAGGTATACCCTGGACGGTGCGCCCATCACATTCCCGGAGAATGGAGGCTTCTATCCGGAAATCGCTCAGCTTGTGGTTGGTGATTTCGGTCAGGCTGTGTACTCCATTCGTCAGGACGTAACCGTGAAGATTCTGGATCAGGGTGTTATCCAGGATCCGGTAACAAAGGAAATCGTGTACAACCTGGCACAGCAGGATATGACCGCACTTCGTGTTGTATTCCGTATGGGCTGGGCACTTCCGAATCCGGCTACACGGATGAACGAAGACCGTACCGGCTGTGCATTTGCATACCTGGAGCCGGGTACTCCTGCTACTACCCAGAAAGTTACCTTTACTGTAACGGATGGCGCAGAATCCAGCCCGAAAGCGTATGCAGGTGCACGAATTAACGTAGACGGTGCAATCCTTGTGACCGGAGCTGATGGAAAAGCAGAGTTTAACCTGCGTGCAGGTACATACACTGCGAAGATCAGCAAGAAAGGCTTCATCACAGTGACTGAAACCTTCACGGTAGCATCCACTGCGGTAACAAAGGCGATCACCCTTACAGCACAGTCCTGATAAAGGAGGGAACGTCCATGTACGCTGATTATGGTTATTATACTGACGGCTATCTGCTGGGGCGTTCCCCGGCAGTGCCAGAAGCAGTATATCCATACTGGGAAAAACAGGCAGAACGTGTGCTGAACCAGTACACCTTTAGTCGTCTGGCTTCCAATTTCGGGCTTATTACGGACGAAGTGAAAGATTGTACCTGTGAGCTTGCAGAACTGCTGTATCAGGCGGACAGGGTCTCACAGCAGGCATCTGAACAGGGCGGCATCCTTACATCATTTTCCAATGACGGGGAATCCGGAACCTTTGACCTGTCCCAGTCAAACTTCACAGAGGAAGGGAAAGCCAGGAAGACGAAGGAGATCATTTGCCGGTATCTGGGGAACACCGGACTTTTGTATCAGGGGGTGTAAGTATGAACCAGAATTATACCCGCACCATTACCCTGTACAACCGGATCCGTGCCGGCGACAGCACGGATAAAAAGGAACACTGGAACCGGACGGTGCTCCATAACTGCTTCTGGAAATCACAGGTAAATACAGGCTTTAACGGTACCCAGGCAAGCGTCCAGAATACCTATGTGGTGCGGATCCCAAAGGATGAACGGTATCTTTCCTATGCAGAATATGTAAAGGATCCGGAGGGGCACTTTACAGCTTCCCAGGATGATCTTGTTGTCCTTGGGGAGTGCAGCGAAGAGATCAATGGAACTGCAGGGCACACAGCTGCGCAGGTGCTGAACAGATGCAAGCCGGATGCATTTAAAGTGACAGCCTTTTCAGATAATACGGCATTTCCGCTGGCAAAGCATTACAGACTGGGGGGATGATCTTTGGACGTGAAGGTTGAATGGAACGGTACGCCGGAAGAGATTGTAAAGAAGAAGCTTGGCGGCAGACAGGGAATGTTGTTTCTTGCCAACCAGGCGGCTGCTTTAATGGATCCATATGTGCCGGCCGATAACCTGGTACTTGCCCAGAACGTGGACATTACGGCCGATGAAGATACAGGATATATCACTTATAACAGCCCTTATGCACACTATCAGTATATGGGTGAGATATACGGTCCCAATATTCCAATCTATGACGGTGGGGAACTTATGGGGTTCTGGTCACCACCCCATAAGACACCCACAGGCAGGAAGTTGAAATACAGCACATTCCGGCACCCTCTTGCAACGGACCACTGGGATCAGGCCATGATGACGGCAAGGAAGGACGAACTGACAGCTGCATATACAAGGTATCTGAAGGAGGGCGGTCATGACAAAACATGATGCTGTTAAGGCATTTTTCGAACCAAAGGTTGAGGAATTGTGCGGGGACATCCTTAACTTTAACTTTTCCCCAGAATCCCCTGACAGCTTCTCCCTGGTGACACAGTATTCAGATAAGGTTCTGAAGAGATACGTGTGTGGGGATGAACAAAAAGCCTATGGATTTTCCATTATCATTGTAAAGGCCTATTCTTCCGGGCAGGACGACCTGAACCTGGAAGCAATGAATTTTGCACAGGCTTTTATGGACTGGCTGGAAGACCAGGACAGGCAGAAGAATTACCCGGACTTTGGGGAAAAATGCAGGATCCAGAAAATGGAAAACCTGCAGAATATGCCTAACCTGTCCGGGGTGAATTACCAGGAAGGACTGGCGCGGTACATGATCCAGGCACGGATCGTTTACCGGACCATTGCAAATGATTTTTAAAGCCCTGATGGGCAGAAAGGAAGAAAAATATGATTGAAAGAAAATATCTGGCGCATTATCTGGATTCCAGTTTTGGAGGAGAAACAGCTGCTTATGTGCGGATCGGCAAAGACCTGGAAGAATACAACGAAGAACTGAATCCGGACGTTGAACTGAAGAAAAATATCCTGGGTGAGCAGTCCGTGCACCATTCCGGATATGAAGCCCAGGCAGATGTGGATCCGTTCTATTATGAGGATTACGATGATGCTCTGTCCAATAAGATCCTTGAGCTGGCCAACACCAGGGCTACCGGTGATAAGTGCAAAACCACAATGGTGGATGTGCTGCTGAAACCGGGAGCCACAGAGGATGCAGCTCCAACCAGCGTTTGGGCTTATAAGGAAGATGTTTACATCATTCCTAATTCTGTGGGCGGCGATACATCCGGTATCCAGACACCGTTTACTGTGTATAAGGCAGGAAACAGGGTAAAGGGAACCTGGAATGTGACTACAAAAACGTTCACACCGGACGCAACTGCGTGATCATAAGGAGGGCATAGACCATGGCAAAACAGATAAAAACCAATATTTCCATTGAGGAATATGAGTTTCTTGACGCAAAAGGGAACCATCTGTTTACCATCTCCTTTAATCCGGCGGACATTGATATTGCCCGCCGGTATGACAAGGTGGTGGAATATTTGAATGAGGCGGCGAAGAAGAAACTGGAAACCCAGGAGGCACTGTTTGAGCTTGGGGACGGCTTGAAGGAGAAGCTGGATGGGCTGTTTAACGCCGACATTTCTACCGCTATTTTTTCCGTGATGAATCCGTTTACGCCGCTTGCAAACGGGAAGCTGTATGTGGAGGAGATTGTGGAACAGCTGGGTAAGGTGATCGAAGCGGAGATGAACATCCGGCTTAAAAAGGTACAGAGCCGCCAGAACAAATATACGGCAAAGTACCATAAGTAATGGATGCGTGGAAGCTACCCACTTCCCTGTGTGTAAGTGGTACCGATTATAAGATACGGACAGATTTCCGGGTAGTTCTGGATATTTTGGAAGCCATGAACGACCCGGATCTTTTTCTGCCAGATGCTTCAGAAGAGGAGATTGCCTTGGTGAGGAGTGACACCATGGTACAGATCCTTTATGAGGACTACCGGACAATACCACCGGAAGACTTCGCAGAAGCCTGTGAAAAGGCACTGGACTTCATTGATATGGGAATGAAGGATGATGGGAAGAAAAAGCCCCATTCCATGGACTGGCAGCAGGATGCCCAGATCATCATTCCTGCTATCAACCGGGTTCAGGGGTGTGAGATCCGTGCGCTTCCCTATCTTCATTGGTGGACATTCCTGGGGGCTTATATGGAGATTGGTGACTGCCTGTTTTCACAGGTGGTCAATATCCGACAGAAGAAGGCAAAACATAAAAAGCTGGAAAAGTGGGAAAAGGAATTTTTGAATGCAAATAAGGATCTGATCACCTTGCAGAAGAAGATCAGTGTGGAACAGAAAAAAGAAATGGACAATCTGGAAAAATGGCTGTAGGAGGTGAGGTGTAAATATGGCTGATGGAAAACTTGTAATCGATGTAACCGTGAATCAGGTGGGGGCAAAGGCCGGTATGCAAAAGCTGGAAGCATCTCTGCGAAAAATGGCCGAAAGCGTAAAAGGAATTGGGGAGACTGCCGAGTTGGCTATCCGAAAGCAGATAGATTCTTTTTCCAGATTAGGTTCCCAGTATGATAGACAAACACAGAAAGTAGAAAGCCTGAAACAGAAGCTGACGCAGCTGTCCGAGGTGAAGGTTGAGACAGATGAGTATAAAAAACTAAGTTCCGAACTGGAAACATTGGCGGATAAGGGGGCTGAGGTAGAAAGCAAGCTGTCTGAGTGGAAGGAACTGGGTGTTCCCGAAAATGAATCAGGTAGTTTTAAGGCGCTTGAGAAAGAACTGGATCAGCTTGAAGAAAAAATGGATGTTATCCAAAACAAGCGGGCAGAAATGAAACAGAATGGAACCGCTTATAATAACCCTGAAAGTTCACAGGAGTACAAGGATACAGCTGACCAATTAGTGGCAGAACAGGAAAAACTGGATCAGATGAACTCACGCCTGGGGACCTCATACGATGCCATCAAGCTTAAGATTGATGAATATAGGGAAGCGTTAAATGGGCTGGATAGTTCTGTCCGGAAAAACGCACGAAGCACCGGTATCCTGTCGGCTACCCTTAACAGTTTAAAGAAAACATTTTCCTTTATACTGAAAAAGGCACAGGCTCTTGCATCTGCATTTGGTGGAACGGTGGTGCGGGGGCTGAAAAAAGTGTCTGCGGGTATCTTTGGAATCCATAAGTCTGCAAACAAAACGACTTTGTCGCTAAAGAACCTGTTGAAGTACGGCCTGGGAATCCGCTCCCTGTTTGTGCTTTTCAATAAGCTGCGTTCAGCGATCGTTGACGGGTTCAAGAACCTTGCACAGTATAGCGGAACTACCAACAACAGTATATCAGCACTGACAACGGCGCTCACCCAGCTGAAAAACAGCTTTGCTACAGCGTTTAATCCGATCCTGTCCGTGGTGTCACCGATCCTGGTTACATTTATCAACCAGATTTCCAAGGCCTTGACCTATGTAGGAATGTTCATAGCAGCACTTTCAGGGCAGAGCACTTTTACCAAGGCCGTGGCTGCACAGGAAGATTACGCTGCCAGTCTGGACAAAACCTCACAAAATGCGAAAAAGGCTAAGAAATCCCTGACCGGTTATCTTAGTGGTCTTGATGAGATCCAAAGGTATGACGATAAGAAAACGGATGATACTGGCTCCACAAAGTATAAAGGGCCGTCTCCAAGTGAGATGTTCGAGGAGGTACCCATCAATTCTACCATCAAAGATCTGGCAGATAAGATCAAAAAGCTTGTGGAAGAACAGGACTGGGAGGGCCTTGGAAAATATATCGCAGATGGTATCAATACCGGACTGCAGTATGTGTATAACGTGATCAGCTGGGATAATGTGGGACCGAAAATCACGGCGTTCACAACCGCATTCACGACTGCATTTAACAGCCTTGTAGCAAATATTGACTGGCCACTTTTAGGGCGGACACTGGGAGCCGGACTGAATACTGCTGTATATACCCTTAATCAGCTGATCGGAACAGGCGGAATTGACTTTGCACAGATCGGGCGAGGCCTGGCAAAGGCTCTGAGAGTGATGATCGGAGAGATTGACTGGAAAGCCCTTGGAACCCTGTTAGGAAATAAGTTTATGATTCCATGGCGGATGCTTTCCAGATTTGTGATGGAAATGGGGCAGAAAGACGGTGCGGGGATCACCGGATGGAGGGCTCTTGGAAATGGTATCGGGAAAGCCATGACGGCCATGTTTCAGACCATCAGCATGTCTGATATTGCAGATGCTATTGTTGGTGTGGTCAACGGGGCGTTCAATATCCTTGCGGGCTTTAATGAGGAATTTGACTGGGATGGCTTTAAGGAAAACCTGAAAACCGGATTTGAAAAGCTGATCAATGGGATCAAGTGGGAAGATAACGGAAAAGTTTTTGGCGATTTCTTAAATAACCTTTGTGACTGCATAGAGGCCGGCCTTGATGATAACACGTTCTATGATCTGGGGGAGGGTATTGGTACCTTTATTGCACAGCTCCCATGGCTGAGGCTTTTGAAAGATGTAGGCCGTGCGATCATTGATGGTATTGGTGGTGCGTTATCAGGGCTTTGGAATGGTGAAGATGGGCTTTCTGGGAAGATCCTGGCGGGGCTTATTGTTGCTTTTGGGGCGGTAAAGATCAACAGCATTACCGGCATCGGTACCCTGGCAGGTAAGCTTATAAGCGCTTTGGCATCCAAGTTTATCATGGAAAAGAATACACAGGCGTTAGCCACAGCAGTGGAAAGTGCTGTGTCAACCGGCCTTTCAGGGGCAACAGAGGCCGTTGGTGATCTAGGCGAAGCAGCAGCTACTGCAGCAGGAAGTGAAGGCATTGGAGCTCTTGCGACCAGCTTAGGATCCTTCATTGGAACCGCCGGCATTCTTGCCCTGATTGCTGCAGGAATGGGCGAAGGAACAAGAAAGCTTGCCGCGTGGGGAGATGAACTGCAGGGTGGAGATGGAAAAGTGTCCCACTATGGCACAACCATGCAGGAACTGGCAAAGAACCTGCAGGATGCAGGAACAATCTCCGGTGATACCAGGCAGGATCTGTTTTTCCTCAACGAGCAGCTGGAGGATACATCAACCCCGGAAGAATATGGGAAGAAGCTTGGTGACGCTCTGTACAATGCTGGTGTTAATGCTTCTGAACTTGAGGGGGCATTTGGTACGTTACAGACCCAGACAAGCCTGACGGATGATGAAATTGATGCTATTACAGCTGCTATCGGGTATCTGAAAGATAAGACGACAGAAGCTAAGGATGTTACAAAGCTGTCTGCCGATCAGTATCAGGGGATGCATGACAAGTTACAGGAGCTTGGTATTGAACTTGGACTGACAACGGATCAGCTCAACGGTATCGATACAGCCCTAAATACGCAGAAAGCTTCCGGAGCAACTGCGGAAAAGGCATATAAAGCTGTGAAAACTGCCATTGAAAATGTGGGTACTTCTACAGAGAATGTGGATAAGATCCTTGATACTCTTTTCCCGCAGTCCTTAATGACAGCATCCGATTCAGCGAAAGAGCATTCCAAGGATATCAGTGAATCTGCAGATGGAGCCATTAAGAAAGTAAATGATTCTGTAGAAACAGCTTCTGAAGGGATTGGCACAGCGGCAAAGAAAACAGAAGAGGCAGCTGAAACAATCGGTACCTCTGCTGAGAACATCAAGAAAGATACAGATGACGCATTTGCGGATGTGGAAACGACTTCCTCTGAAAAGTGGGGTGGAGCATATAAGTCCGTATCTGACAACGTGGGTTCCATGTCTTCCGACACCAAAAGGGAAATGGACAGCGTAAAGTCCACCGTCCAGAGAAGCTGGGGCGATATATCCAGGAATACCGGAACCTATTGGGATAGGATTGCCAAAAAAGTTACAGATCATCTGGAGGACATGGCAGAGGCTGCAGGGACAGCAGCAGACCGGATTGCCCGAGAATTGAACGGTGTGGTTGACCGGATCAATGGCACAGTTGGAAACATCAACCGTGCATTAGCTGGTGTGGAAAACGCTTTTACATTCACCTACAATTACGAAAATCCGGTAACAAAACAGAGCCAGAGGTATAGATCCTGGCTGAATCTGCCAAGGATCAACACGATCCCATACCTTGCTACCGGTGCAGTTATCCCGCCAAGGTCAGAGTTTCTTGCGGTCCTGGGTGATCAGAAGCAGGGAAATAATATTGAGGCACCGGAAGGATTGCTCCGTAAAATCATTCGGGAGGAATCTGGTGGGAACCAGGGCGGCGGTAATATGCATTTTACAGCCCAGATCAATCGCAGGACATTATTTGATGAAATGATCAGTGAAGCAAAACTGCGCCAGATGAACAGTGGCAGCAACCCATTTGATCTTTAGGAAGGAGGTACACATGGCGGCAAAAGAAAGGTTTACGCTTAATAGTCAGACCATATGGCAGCCTGACAAAGATCTGGGGTATTCCCTGGAAACCACGTATACAAAAGACAGTACCCGGTCCCAAGGTGGGACTGGGCATTTTACGCCTATGTTTACGGTGGAGCAGTTTGCTTATACGGCATCCAATGTTCCCGTTGCAGAAGTCACAAAGATCCTGCAGATTATAGGAAAGGGAAAATCATTTACCCTGCATGCATTCAGTCCTTATTACGGAGAGTGGAGAAATGCACTTTTCTACGTTGGAAAGGGAAACCTATCCATTGGGGTTTTATCGGAGGATCAGAAAACAATAAGCAGTCTGACATTTAACATGCAGGGGGTAAAACCGTTATGATCAACGTAACCAATGAATTTAAAGAGCTGATGAAGACCAGGACAGACTTCAAGGAGAATGCCCAGATTATGTTTGCGGATGGGAGTACGCTGAATCTGTCTGAAGATGACTTCTCCATGTCAAATAACGGTGTGGTGGACAGTGCAGGGGCAAATTCTATTCCCCTGGGCTGTGCGATCTGCCGGAATATCCAGATAGAACTTCTGAATGATGACGATCATCTGAAAGAGTATGACTTCTACGGGGCAAAGATCCGGCTGTACCTTACCTTTGAACTGTCCGAAACTACAGAGAAAATTGAATACGGCACTTATACAGTGATTACACCGGAAACTTATGGGACGACTGTCTTGGTGACAGCAGTTGATGATATGTATAAGGCGGATAAAGCATATACAACAGCACTTCCTTTTCCGGCAACGGCTGCAAACGTGCTGGCAGATGCCTGTACGATCTGTGGGATTACTTTAGGGAGTACAAGCTTTCTGCACAGTGATTACGTCATCCAGGAAAAGCCATCTGATAAATACACCTACAGGCAGATCATTGGCTATATTGCAATGATCGCCTGCGGAAACGCAAGGATAGACCGGACCGGTCACCTGCAGGTCATGACATACAGCTTTGACTGGACGAATGCCCATAAGCTTACTGAATGGTCAAATCTGACTGTTGATACCAGTGATATAACCGTCACAGGCATACAGATGGAGCGCACAGCAAAGCGGACGATTGACGGAAAGGAACAGGAATTAAAAGAAACAGTACTTGTAGGAACGAAGAGGTACGTACTGACTGTTGTAAATCCCCTTGTTACAGGCAATGAGGGGACTTTGATCTCATGGATTTATGCAGTTTTTAAAGATGTGTCTTTCCGTAAGTTTGAAGGGGACAGCTTCGGGTATCCAATCGCTGAATTTATGGATATGGCGAAAATCACAGACTGGAAAGGGAATGAATACAATACTTTCCTGACAGATGTAAATTTCAACTTCTTTGGGTTTACAACCATGAAGAACAGTGCAGAATCCGGACTGAGGCTTGCCAGTCAGTACAGTAACGGGGAAACCAGGGCGGATATCAAAGCAGCTGATCTGGTGAGCAGAGAGAGATCAGCGAGAGAAACAGCTGTGCAAAAACTTCAGGATGCAGCTGCCAATGCCAGTGGTATGTATGAGACACGGGTGGAACTGGAAGACAAAAGCGTGATCACTTACCTGCACGACAAACCGACTCTGAAAGAATCACTGGTTGTTATCAAGATCACTGCAGAAGCGGTAGCAGTATCCAATGACGGAGGGAAGACATATCCATACGGTATGATCCTGACAGGTGATCTTATCACCAAGATGCTGTATGCAGAAGGAATTAATGCAGATTATATCGATACAGGCACTCTTGTAGTCAGGGATAAAGATGGAAATGTAAAATTTCTGGTAGATCTGACAACAGGACAGGTGGTCATAAATGCTGATTCCATCAAGATCGGTGGTCAGACCGTGGGCGATCTCATCGATGAGAAAACTAAAAGCCTTACAAGTAATCTGACCATGAGCCTGACTAACGATTACAGGGCTATTTCCGTGGACAGCAATGGGGATTATAGTACTTTTCCAAATGATATCATTACAGCGCCTACGGTAATGTATGGATCGGAAGATGTTACAGGGCAGTGTACGTATACTGTTGCCAAGTCTGACACCTTAACTGGTGCTTGGGATTCTTCTAAAAGACAGTATACAGTTACAGGATTGACTGATGATACCGGATGGGTGGATATCACGGCTGTATATCTGGACAACTTAAGGATCACAAAACGTTTTTCAGTGTCTAAGGTGTACAATGGGCAGAGCGGTGTAACATACGGCCTAATCACTTCAAGCCCAATTATCAAAAAAACGTCACAATCAGAACTAACACCAACATATGTTGATTTTACTGCGTATTACACAGTTGGAAAAGACATGACAAAATACGCTCTGAATGTTCGGTTTGTTATCGAGGAAGTGTTGAATGATGATGGTGTATGGAGAACGGTTTACACCAGTACACAGGATGAATCAGAAGTGCGCCGGTCGCTATATACGGTTCTTACTACCAAGGATGGAAAAGTGCCTGTATCAAAAGACGGAAAATATGCCTTCGGATACCCAAGGAATGTTACCTCTATCAGATGCAGGTTCTATGCAGCAGGCGGAACTACTCAGCTTTTGGGTGAACAGACATGTGCTGTTGTGGCAGATGCAACCGCTCAGCTGTCGCAGTCAGATATCGTGGAGATATTAAGTGATGGCGGTAGATGGAATGGACTGTATTACAAAAACGGTAAGCTGTATACATCATTCAGTGCTGCACTTGGCGGTGAACTTACTCTTGGCGGAAAGGGGAACGGCAACGGCAAGCTGGCGATCCGCAATGACACAGGAAAGCAGATAGGGTATGTTGACAATACAGGGGTACACTTTAACCAGGGTGAGTTTTCGGGTTTATTTGCCGGTGAGCTAAGTTCGCCATTGGGAAATATCGGTGGATGGAAGATAAGCAATAATCCTAAATGCATCTATTCAGGGGATGCTCCAGGAGATGCGGGTATAACTCTGTACAGTTCTGGAAGAATGAAGATACAATATATTGACGAGACAGCAGGGGTTATTGAAGCTGAGACTACTCTCGATGTAATAGACGGTCGAATACACACGTATCAGCAAACTCTGGTTTCTGCAACATTGACCGATTGTGATCTGTCAAACCCAACAAGGCTTTTAAATCCTCCAACTGTATCATCAGGTGGACATATTGTTTTTGCAGCAGATGGAATGACACTGGCATATTTGGGCAGTTCATCCAAACGATACAAAAATCATGTAAAAGATATATCGGATGAGGATGTGCAGAAGCTGTTTGAAATTCCGGTTGTCTACTTCAAGTACAAGGACGGGTACTTGGATGCAAGTGACAAAAAGAACGGGATACCAATCCCCGGATTTTACGCAGAGGACATGGAACAGGCTTTCCCAGATGCTGTCATGTACGAGGATGGAAAGGTTGAGGACTGGAATTACAGGACATTAATCCCTGCAATGGAAAAGCAGATCCAGATTTTATATAAGCAGAACCAGGAGCTTATGAAATCCATAAAAGAGCTAAAGGAGGCACAGAACAATGGCAACAAGCTTTGAACCAATTAAATTTGCGAACTTAACAGAAAAAACAACTGCACCGTCAGATGCAGACATTATCGTAATTGAGGATTCCACGGCAACCAAGAAAGCAAAATGGAGTAACCTGATAAGCTGGATTAAATCCAAGCTGAATATCGGGTCTGCTGATATTTCCGGTATTGGTAACGGAACAGTGACAGGAGCAATAAATACGCTAAACACGAAGATAGATAATAAATATGTGTATTACCGATTTTTAGCTGATATAGGTATTACAGATACTGCAAGTGTCACATGGGACAATATCGTGTCGGCTCTTCCAGAAAGATCCGGGATTAAAATGGCGGCGTGGAAGCCAGACAACCCTGGTTTAACCTCCCCCGCTGCGGGCCCGGCAACTGTAATTACTATCGACAAATATCTCTCTGGTTATGTGGCTATACAAGTTTGTGACCTTGCAACCAACACTATCTATTGCGTAACACATAATGGTGTTAATTATTCCGCCTGGAAGACACTGTGATAATCAACTATCAACTAACATTGTATGTTACCAACCACATCCGGTTAGGGTGCAAGGTGCCAAAGATGTATCCTGCGACAGCTGTATCATTAGTTATCAGATAAAAGGCGTCTTTAGTTTTCATCACAGTGAAAAGCCCTGAAGAAACTGCACTGTTTACATCAGCCGATGGGTTTTTAACATTGTCTGCCAGTGCAATAGTCCTTTTGTCTGCCTGGTCGCAGGGGATTGGACTACTGATCCAATAATTGTCACCGTACAACGTAAATGATACATATAACATCTGGCCATCGCCAACATTATTCGTGTTTTGTGGATTTCTAACGCTTAAACTATCTCCTTATGATTTTATATTTCGAGGCATGGTGACAGCTCCGGAGCGCTCCCCGGAGTAAAAATTGCAATCTGTATATTATGCTGCGTACTTATTGTACGATGCTCTCACGTTGCTCTGACTGATATAGCAATATACTTGAGTAGTCTTTAGATCTGCATGGCCAAGGACTGCTGCCACATCTTGTATGTTGGCTCCCCGGTCTAACAGATTGGTTGCCAGTGTCCTCCTGTACCTGTGAGGATGTACGTTTGTAACTCTGGCACGCTCCCCTAATTGTTTTAGCGCCCTCTCTATCCCTGCTTTTGATAGGCGCTTATACGGTGCTCTCAGGCTTGCAAATAGGCACGGATCCGTATCCGTCCGTGTATTCAGATAATCTTGCAGATGCATAAGTGCTACAGGAGTGAGATAGATTTTCCTCTCTTTGTTTCCTTTGCCCAAAACTACTGCATCTTGCGTCTGGAAATTAATATCTGTCCTGTTAAGTCGCACTACCTCTGATACCCTGCATCCGGAAGCATACAGAAAATCTATCAGTGCAAGATCTCTGATGGATGTACATGCCTGTTTCAGACGCTCCATTTCCGTAGCCGTGTAGGGCTTTTTCACTACTTTCGCAAATTTGATTTGAGATAATGCAGCACAGGGATTTCTCACAATCAATCCCTCAACAGACAACCATGAGAAAAAGCTACTGAAGCATCTTCTGATTCCATCAAGAGTGCGGTTGCTTACTTTTCTGTGCTCCTTATAGACTGCCAAATAATATCTAAGGTCATATGTCGTAATCTCATGTAATGGCTTGCATATGGCATGTATCATCATATAGCAGATATCACGATACCGTTTGATAGTAGATTCCGCCTTGCCCTCTATCCGTTTTGTAGCAACATATCTGGCCAGCATTGCATCTGGCGTATTGTCTGCTACTGCTACTTCCGTACTCCTCTCTTGGATCTCATAATCATTCAGCTGGATGCAGAGTGCGTCCTGTACAGCCTGTAATTGCTGACTGTCTAGCAATGGCTGTACCGCCTGTAGCACATTATTGATTATTGTATCTCTTATATCCATAAAGACCACCTCCCACAAATATTTTAAAATGCAGGAAGTGATCCGTTAATCCACAAAACACGAAGATAAATGCGTCTATGGTACAGTTAGTTGCCACAACTACTGCTGGCGCATGGATGAATTTTAATGTTCCATCATTAACGCAGTACAGATACATTATATTCTGCATCAATGACGGAAATATGTCTCAATTCCCACCCGCGATCTATCCGATCAGCATTTTTAAAACTTGTAATAGTACAAACCGCACTGCAATGTTAAGTGAGTACGATACAATCAAATGTTATGCTTGTTATAATAGCGACATACAGGTCGGATTATATATCGGTGGTTCTGGGCGGCAGATAACTGTATATGGGGTTCAATAACACTATGATATCTTAATTGTTAATGTCCAAAAACAATTCGGATGCGTTGTACCAAAATAGAACGCAGCATCAGAATTGTTTGTTTCAATTCCAATCCCTAATTTACTTTTGGAGATATTCCAACCGAAATGTGGTTTATCAGCACCGCCGAATATAGCGATTTCCGTGATCTCAATATTATATAAATTGGCGTTAGGAATTGAAATAAATGGAAATCCCACAAAGTTTCCTGCAACAACGGCAGGCACATTTGCCCGATAAGTTCCTTTTAGGTCTATCTTCGTGTTTTATCAATCAATTTCATCTGAGCCCCTGAAAATCAGGTGTTGAGCTGACATTGATTGCGAAAGGAGAAAATATATGAACGAACCCAGAGCAAGACCGTAGCAGGTCTTATTTTTGTGCCATAAAATATAAGAAAAGGAGAACATAAATTATGAAGGTGATTGATACGTATAATGCTATTGTTGGGAGCATCGTAGCAGTGCTGTCCTATATCTTTGGAGAGCATTGGATCTTGTTTGCACTGTTCCTGGCGTTTAACCTGGCGGACTGGATCACCGGCTGGATGAAGAGCCGGATCGCACACAAAGAAAACTCCAAGGCAGGGTGGAAAGGTGCGCTTAAGAAGCTGGGCTACTGGATCATGATTGCGGTTGCTTTTGGTGCATCTGCGGTATTTGTAGAGATTGGCAAGACAATTGGCGTTGACCTGGGAATTACAACTTTGCTAGGCTGGTTTGTCCTTGCTTCCCTACTGGTCAATGAGATCCGGTCTATCTGTGAAAATTTCGTAGAAGCTGGGTATAATGTGCCACAGATCCTGATCAGAGGACTGGAAGTAGCCGACAAGGCAATTAATAAAGATGCAGATACAGATTCGGGGGACGAGTGATCGTCCTCTTTTTTAATTGGAGGAAAAATATTATGAAGATAATTAAATCTATCCTTACAAAGAATCCTTGCTATACAGCAGGACGAAAAATTACGGTCAAGGGTCTGATGCTCCATTCCGTTGGGTGTAGTCAGCCGTCTGCACAGGTCTTTATACGGATGTGGAACAGTCCATCCTATAGCGCCGCCTGTGTCCACGGGTTCATTGACGGAAATTCCGGAACTATCTATCAGACACTCCCTTGGAATCACCGGGGCTGGCACTGCGGATCCGGCCGGAACGGATCTGGAAACAATACACATATCGGCGTGGAAATGTGTGAGCCTGCAACGATCCGGTATACAGGCGGCGGTACATTTACATGCTCCAATCTGGCAGATGCAAGAGCCTGTGCAAGACGTACATATAACGCTGCTGTGGAGCTGTTCGCCTACTTGTGCAAAGAGTATGGCCTTAACCCAATGAAAGACGGCGTGATCCTGTCCCATGCAGAGGGCAATGCAAGAGGGATCGCAACAAACCATGGCGATCCGGAGCACCTGTGGAGAGGGTTGGCACTGCCCTACACCATGAACACCTTCCGAAAAGCGGTCAAACTGAAAATGGAAGGGAAAACCGGAACCGTGCAGGAACCTGCAAAAGCCGATACGGATCAGAAAACTGACACCCAGAAACCGACTGCAAAGAAATTTTACCGGGTGCGGAAATCCTGGGGAGATGCTGCAAGTCAGTTAGGTGCGTTTGAAAACCTGGAGTTGGCCAAGAAACGGGCGGATCAGTCCAAGGGCTATAAGGTTTTTGATTCCAACGGTAAGCAGGTATACCCAAAGACAGAAACCACAAGCACCACTAAAAAGAAATCTGTAACCGCACTGGCCAAAGAGGTGATTGCCGGCAAGTGGGGAGCGGGCGAAGACCGGAAAAAGAGGCTGACGGCAGCAGGATATGACTATGCGGCTGTACAGAAAAAAGTGAATGAAATGCTGAAATAAAAAGCCCCGGCAGGTACCCAACTGCCGGGAATATTGTATCATCTTTGAAAAAATGTCAATTTTTTACTCTATAGGGTACCGTAGTCTGGGCCACCATATTGACTCATGATATACTGCGCAGCCTTAGCATTTGGTGTGGTAATGTTTACAGGGTACTGTAGTCTTTTTTCATAATTCCACATACTTGCTCACACTCCTTCCTTTTCCCATGGGAATGGCTGAACCATCCAGTTCCAGACAGTGCTGGTGTCCATAGAAGCATCATCTACTGTGAGGGGGCCGTAGGTCCGAGCATATTCTGCCATTAAATTTTTACGACATGAAACTGCCTCTTGGTAATAAGAAAGAGCTTTCTGGTCATGAGGATGGGTATCCAGATAAAGAAGAATATCGTTTACAGTAAAACTGTTTTCGTTAATTTTGTTTAAAAGCCTGGATCTGTCCTGATTTTTAGAACAATTCATCTGCAGCCACCTCTCTTTCCGCAAAATGGTTTGCAAAGTTGTGGGAAAATGGTACCTGCTTGTAAAGCATACCCTGGTTCATAAACAGAAGACATTTGTTGATCAGGAACATAAGCCATTGTAACTGGAAGATGTTGAAGATGCTGAAACATTTCACAAATGTTTTCTGAAGGTTTGGGCATAGGGCAGGATTTTTTGAATGAAGGTGTATTTGAACAGAAATTATTGTTGGAATCATCTGAGTGAATGGGCATAGGCGTCTGGTTCATCATTCCGCAGGTTCGCTGGTAGGGACGACAGCAGGGACGCATAGAAGAATTTCGTTCCATATAGATGTCCTTTCTGAATAATAACAACGGTTACCATATAGCTTATGAGAAAACATGAAAAATGGTTATTAAGCAACAGAATGGTCATACTTCAGAAAAGACAGATATGGAACGAAAAAAGATGGTAGTGAACAGCTTCTTCTGGCACAGCTGCATTGGCTGATTGCTGATGAATATGATGAGATGAATATGATTAATAATTTTAATTGCTTTCTTTCAAAGACTGATCCATAAAATCTTTCAGGTAAATTTTAGCAGAACGGTTCATTTCCCTGGAAAAATCGGATTCATATTTACGTGTGCAAAAAGCAGACATCCAGTCCTGATAATTTTTGGCACCGGTATGACCAGTGAACATATCCTGAATTTCTTCACTTGTTTTATCCTGATATCCGTTTTCGCACACCATATGGGAAAGGGAAAAACGATCAGGCTTTGGCCTGGTCTGCTGCTGTGCAGTTGGATAACCAAGAACAAGCATGCATGCAGGATATACATATTCTGGGATATTAAGCAGGGCTTTTACATCCTCGGCATTTTCCATAATATCACCAATATAACAGGAGCCAAGGCCCAGGCTTTGGGAAGCAGTTACTGTATTTTGAGCAGCAATGAGCACATCCTCAATAGAAAGGAAAAGATCTCCAGGTCCTGGATCTCTTGGGATAAGTCCGGCTTCTCTATAGAAAGACAGCCATTTGCGGCAATCTGCACAAAAAATCAGAACAACAGGTGCATTGGCAATAAATGTCTGATGATCGCAAAGAAAGGAAAGCCGTTCTTTTTTTGCTTGATCTGTGATATCCAGGATGGTGTACAAAAGCTGGCAACCTGCAGAGGGAGCCTGCAGAGCTGCATTTAAGATCAGCTCTTTTTCCTTTTGGGAAACTGGCTGATCTGTAAATACACGAACAGATTTCCGGGAATAAAGAGCTTTTATGATTTCGTTCATGGACAGACATCTCCTTTTTCTGAAAAAGTATTAAGAAGAGCATCAATTGAATCATGAAGATATGGCTTATATTCCTCCAGAGTAACTGGCTGAGAATACAGGATACAGCTATAGCAGGTAGATCCTACCAGTTCGATGATCGTAAAGAGGACAAGCTCCGGAGAGCGAAATGTCCTGCCGCTTAAAGCAAGCAGATCAAGAAAAGACTGATAAAAATGATAGTCTTCATCGGTTTCGGTTGTTATTTTTTCTTCAAAGGCTCCTTTAAAAATTCCCCATGCCAGATTTTTGGAAATGAAAACAAGAAGGTTATGATCCTTTTCAAGCTGTGTAAGGATATAATCTACAATAAAATGAATCTGGTCATTAAAATCTGTAAGGTGTGCCTGAAGAAGTGCTTCATGTGCATCGTAAAAAAGCTCTCCGGTTTTGTGAGAGATCAGTTTGTTGCGGATATCATATTTATCTTTAAAATAAAGATAGAAGGTACCTTTCGCAACACCAGCGCTTTCTACGATATCTGAAATCGTAGTCTTTGCAATTCCTTTTGTGGTGAAAAGATCAAAAGCTGTGGTATACAATGCGTTTTTCTTTTTTTTCTTATTTGATTCCAGTTTACCCATAAAAAAACCTCCTGGATCGGCAGATATGGAGGGAACAAAGTATATTAGGTTTGAGATGAATTCCACCTGTACAGGTAGTAAGCGGCAAAATACTATCAGTTGTTATGAATTTAAGCTGTTAGCAAGTGCCCTTATCCTTATTTTAAACAATAATGACTAAAAGTCAATAAACATAAGGGAAAATATTGGAGAAAAAGATATTGACTATTGGTCATTTTTGTTATATAACATTCCATAGATTAAAACATGACCGTTGGTCATAAAGATAAAAAGGCAGATAAAGACAAAGTGATTAGCAGAAACAAAACAGAAAGGAAGTTGTAGAATCATGAATCGTAATAGAAGAATTGCAACAGTAACCGTAGCAGCAGGAATGGCAGCTGTACTTACTGCAGGAACTGTAATGGCTGCACAGGAAACAGGTGATCAGATTAGCAAAGAAGAAACAGTATATGTAAATGCAGGTGCAGATGGAGCAGTTACGGATGTAACCGTATCTGACTGGCTGAAGAATTCAGGAACGACAAAGGGCGAACTTACAGATACTTCTGATCTGTCAGATATTAAAAATGTAAAGGGTGATGAGACTTTCCAGCAGGATGGAGAGAATGTGACCTGGAATACAGATGGCGATGATATTTATTATCAGGGTAAATCAGATAAAGATCTGCCGGTTTCCGTGTCTATTAAATACTATTTGGATGGCACAGAAATTAAGCCTGAAGAACTGGCTGGCAAGACAGGACATCTTCGTATGGAAGTAACTTATACTAATAATGCAAAACAGACAAAAAAGATTGATGATAAAGATGTTGATATTTATTCACCTTTTGTTATGATGACCGGCATGATCCTTCCTGGTGATAATTATACTAATATAACTGTAGATAATGGAAAGGTTATCTCTGATGGAGATAAAGAAATGGTTGTAGGTGTGGCAATTCCTGGATTAAAGGAAAGCCTGGATCTGTCCAGTGATCTGTCTGACAAGATTAATATTCCGGAAAGCTTTACAATGGAAGCAGACGTAACAAATTGTCCGGTAAAATCTACTTATACCGTTGCGCTTACTGATCTTCTTAAGGATTTTGATTTCAGTGACAATGAAGATCTGGATGAATTAAAGGATAACCTGAACGATCTTGATGAAGCAGCATTGAAGCTGGTAGATGGAACAAGTGATCTGTTCGATGGAGTTGATACACTGGATGAGAAATACAAAGAGTTTGCAGATGGTATTTCTACTTTGCAGGATGGAGTAGGAGAACTGTCAGAGGGGGCTGGTACACTTTCTGATGGCATTAGTTCTTATACATCTGGTGCAGATACACTGGCAAGCGGTGTACAGCAGTATACCAAGGGAACGAACACTTTGGCAAGCGGTGTACAGAAGTATACAAAAGGTGTGGATACTGTAAATGACAATATGGGAGATTATGCAAAAGGCATAAAAACACTTACAAAAGGGGTAAATGCTTATGTGAAGGGTGGTAATCAGCTGGCTTCAGGTGTAACTGCTTATGTTAATGGAGCACAGACACTTACAAAAGGGGTTTCACAATATACAGAAGGCGTGGATACCCTTGCAAATGGAACAAAGGCTTATGTAGGCGGTATCAAACAGCTGGTACAGGGAATCGGACAGCTGGTACCTGGAATTAATACAGCAGTACAGGGCATTACGAATGCAGCACAGCTGTTAAACAGTGTTGCAGAGGATGTGGCAAAGCTTGAAAATCCACAGGCAATGATCCAGGGATTGGAAACTTATGTATCTGGTGCAGCTGGGGTTGCAGCAGGAACTACAAACTACATGAATAATGCAGGTGCTGTTGCAGATAATCTGGCGAATCTGCAGCAACAGAGTGCAGGACTTGGCACCACTGCAGATACTGCAAAAAAAGCAATTGGAACTGTACAAAGCACATTGACAGACGTAATGACAGAAAGCGGTAAAGCTGCCAAGGTAATGGCTGATGCAGCAAGCCAGCTTTCCGCATCTGGTGCAGCAGGCCAGTCTGCCGCTACTGTAGATACACAATCAGTAACGGCCAGCACAGCAGCTGTCAGCCAGGATCTGGGAAATGCACAGACGCAGATTGCTAGTCTGCAAAGTGCTCTTGCTGGAGCTGAGATGGACGAGGCGACTAAGGCCAATCTGAATGCTATCTTAAGTGGAATTAGTGGCAGTGTTGGAAGTGCCCAGACCAATCTTGGCGCTGTAGATCAAAATGCCCAGGCAGTAGCTGCAAGTGCAAATGAAGCTGTTAATTCTGCCAATGCCCAGACCACATCTGCCAATGCGGCTGCATCTACAGTAGCAGAACTGGCAGGTCAGCTGAGTACAGAAGCAGGTAATCTGAACAAGAAGATATCTGATGCCAAGACAACTATTTCAGGACTTGGTCTTGAGAACATGACATCACAGCTGGATAAGCTGAAAACTCTGGAGACAGGTATTGATACACTTGCAACAGAGGCACAGGGCCTGAAGAATAGTACAGATGCTGCTAAATTAAGTGCCGGAGCAGCAGGCATTACGGCACAGGCATCGGCTGTAGAGTCAGGCGTCAGTGCACTGGGTGGTCTTCTTACCAAAGCAGGAGATCTTTCTTCTGTATCGGCAGATGTAGCAAAATTAAATGCTGGTGTGAAAGACCTTACAGAAGGCAATACGAACCTGCAAACAGGCTATGATACTCTTGTAAAGGCTGACACAGAAAAGCTTCTTGCAGGAGCAGACACATTGCTGCAGAAAAGCCAGGAAGTAAATGCAGGTATCACACAGCTTCAGGGGAAAGATGATGCAAATGCAACACAGCTTCTTAAGGGAGCAAAAGCATTACAGGATGCAAAGAAGACCCTGACTGACGGAACAAAACAGATTAATAAGGCAACCGGAAAGCTTCAAAGTGGTGTAAGCCTTCTTGCATCTAATAGTGGAGCACTGTACAGCGGAGCAGGACAGCTTCTTGCTAACAGTGGTACTTTAAGCAGTGGAGCAGGACAGCTTAGTGCAAACAGCAGCAAGCTGAACAGTGGAGCCCAGGAGCTTACAAGCGGTATCGGTACCTTATCTGAGGGCGCTGCTGATCTGAAGGATGGAAGTGATCAGGTTCAGGATGGTATTGGTGAACTGAAGGACGGTGCAGAAGAACTGAAAGATGGACAGAAGGAATTTTATGATGAGGGTATCACTAAGCTGAAAGATATGGTGGATAAAGATCTGCAGGATATCCTGGATCGTCTGGAAGCAATCCAGTCGGATGAGGTTTCTTATGATTCCTATTCAGGAAAGGATTCTTCCATGAACGGAAATGTTAAATTCATTATCGAAACCGCATCCATTGATGCACCAGATGTTAAATAATCTAGTTGTTAATTGCATTGCCTAAAAAAAAAGATTCTGCTATAATAAAGGAAATTTAAAGAAGAGGCTGCCGCAGGATGCGTTCTGCGACAGCCCCCGTTTTGTATGTAAAGGGTGATCTTATGGAACAATCAAAAGCAGGTACAAAGGCAGGCAGGCGCAGCAGGTCTTCTGTGCGGCGAAAAAAAAGAGCGGATTATTATGATTACAGTCTGGTTGCAGTGATCATTCTTCTGATCTGTTTTGGACTGATCATGCTGTATAGCACCAGTTCTTATATAGCACAAATGAATTATAATGATGACATGTTTTATTTTAAGAAGCAGGCATTGATCAGTGTGGGCTGTATTGTGATGGCTATCGGGATTTCTATGCTGGATTATCATCTGCTTATCAAATTGACCATGCCTCTTTATGGAGCTGCCATCGTTTTGATGGGGCTTGTTAAGACGTCTCTTGGGCATGAATCACATGGTGCTAAAAGATGGATCCAGATTGGCTCTCTTCCGCAGTTCCAGCCGGCAGAAGTAGCCAAGATCGCAGTGATCGTGTGCCTGTCCTATATGATCGTACAGATGGGCAAAACTGTTAAAACTTTAAAGGCCTGTATGGTTCTGGCAGGACTTGGAGGTCTGCAGGGCCTGGCTGCCTATGTACTCACCAGTAACTTAAGTACAGCCATTATTATTTTTTGTATTACAGCAGGTCTGATTTTTGTTGCACATCCCAAGACACGGCCGTTTATGATCGGCCTTGCCCTTATTGCTGCACTTGCAGTGATTGGTGTAATGATCCTTTCAAAAACATTGGAGACCAGTTCAAGCTTCCGTATCCGACGTATTCTTGTATGGCTGCATCCTGAGGATTATGCCAGCGGTGATGGGTATCAAACACTTCAGGCACTTTATGCCATTGGATCTGGTGGGATTTTCGGACGTGGCCTTGGTAACAGTATTCAGAAGCTGGGGAGTGTACCTGAGGCTCAGAATGATATGATTTTTTCCATTATCTGTGAGGAACTGGGGCTTTTTGGGGCTTTACTGGTATTGGTCCTGTTCGGATATCTTCTGTATCGTCTGTTTTTCATTGCACAGAATGCACCGGATCTTTTCGGAAGTCTTCTTGTAACAGGCATTTTTATACATATTGCATTGCAGGTTATCTTTAATATTGCAGTTGTGCTGAATCTGATGCCGAATACAGGAGTTACGCTGCCTTTTATCAGCTATGGGGGAACTTCCATTATGTTCCTTATGATAGAGATGGGACTGGCCCTTGGCGTGGCCAGAAAGATCAGGTTTCTGGAACCGGAATTTATCATGTAAAAAGTCTTGACATATACTATCACAGATTATATACTCCATGCTAAAGGCAATATCTTTTAAAGGAGACAAAGAAATGTTAGAAAGAATGAGAGAAATGATCGCTGAGCAGCTGAACTGCGAGGCAGAGACAATTACTGCTGATACCTCTTTTAAGGATGATCTGGGAGCAGATTCACTGGATCTGTTTGAACTGGTGATGGCACTGGAAGATGAATACAATCTTGAGATTCCTGCAGAAGAGCTGAATGATCTGAATACTGTAGGCGATGTGATAGAATATCTTAAAGACAGAGGCGTGGATGCGTAATTTATTTAATCTCCCCGAGGCGTAAGGCTTCAGGGAGAATTTTTGTGTAACAGGCAATTACTCTATAATGCTCCTATTACACAGTAATGATCATATTACACAAAGCATAAAAAAAGCCTGGTGACAGGAAACTTTTTTGCAGGTTCGCTAATTGAAAAATGATACTTCTCTGGTTATAATAAGGACGCAGCAATGAGAAGACAGATCCTGGAAGCAGGGAGGTAATTTTATGAATGGTTCATACGAAGAAAAGATTGGTTTCCTGAGAAATGTAGTTGACAGGAGCAAATACATGGTATGCCTATTTGGTGTTGGTATCGGCTCTGGCTGTGGCTGCACAAATTACCGTAATGAGGAGGATGCTTATGATATTGAGGCAAAATACGGGTATTCTCCTGATGAGATGTTCAATGTGACTTTTTTCAATACAAGGGTAGAACAGTTTTACCAGTTCTATAAGAAGGATATGATCAGTAATCTGGGTACTATGGATGAAGGACTGTACTGTCTGAAAAGACTGGAGGATGCAGGGAAGCTGAAGTGTATCATCACGAGAGATATTTTTTCGCTTGCCAGACGGGCAGGATGCCAGAATGTATATGAACTCCATGGTAGTGTATATAAGAATACATGTCCCCATTGCGGCAAGGAGTATCCGCTGGAGTATATCCGTGATTCCAAAGGGGTTCCGGTATGCGAAGACTGCGGATCTGTGATACGCCCGGGAGTGTCTATGGTAGGAGAGATCGTTGATAATGGGCTGATCTCACTGGCAGCAGAGGAAGTGCGTAAGGCAGATACGCTGCTGGTATTGGGCTGTAATCTGAAAGCATCCCTTACAAATACGTTCCTTCGGTATTTCCAGGGAAATGAACTTGTTCTGGTGAATGACCGTGAGCACTTTGCAGATAATCGGGCAGACCTTGTGATTCACGGAAATCCTATGGACATTCTGAAGCATTTGGGAGTATAATTTAAGATGCCGGAAGGGCATTTTCGGAATATTGTGTAACTGTTTGGCGTGCATAAATAGCCACAGTGTCAGGCGGTTACAATATCATTAAGAAAACAGGAGAAAAAACATGAGTAAGATTCGTACCAGATTTGCACCAAGCCCTACAGGAAGGATGCATGTGGGTAATTTAAGAACCGCATTATATGCATACCTGATCGCAAAACATGAGGGTGGTGACTTTATTTTAAGAATAGAGGATACAGACCAGGAAAGATATGTGGAGGGAGCTGTAGATATTATTTACCGCACCTTGAAAAAGACAGGGCTTCTTCATGATGAAGGACCTGATAAGGATGGGGGTGTAGGCCCTTATGTACAAAGTGAGCGACAGGCATCAGGACTGTATTTAAAATATGCACAGCAGCTGGTAGAACAGGGCGATGCATATTATTGTTTCTGCAAAAAAGAAGAACTGGAAAACATGAAACGTGTAGTAGCCGGTAAGGAGATTTCCATTTATGACAAACGTTGTCTCCGGCTTTCAAAAGAAGAGGTGGAGCGCCGTCTGGCAGCAGGAGAGCCTCATGTGATCCGTTTCAATATGCCTACAGAAGGCACCACCACGTTTCACGATGTAATCTATGGAGATATTACTGTAAATAATGAAGAACTGGAGGATTTGATCCTGATCAAGTCTGACGGATATCCTACCTACAATTTTGCAAATGTAGTAGATGATCATCTAATGGGGATCACCCATGTGGTAAGAGGAAATGAATACCTTTCTTCAGCACCAAAGTACAACAGGATTTATGAAGCCTTTGGCTGGGAGATTCCGGTTTATGTACACTGTCCGCTGATCACAGACGAAACACATGCGAAGCTTTCCAAGCGTTCAGGGCATTCCTCTTATGAGGATCTTCTGGATGCAGGCTTTGTATCAGAGGCAATTGTGAATTATGTGGCACTTCTTGGATGGAGTCCTCAGGATAACGAAGAGATCTTCTCCTTACAGGAGCTGATCGAGAAGTTTGATTATCATCATATTAACAAATCTCCGGCAGTATTTGATATGGGCAAGCTTCGCTGGATGAACGGAGAGTATATCAAGAAAATGGATCCGGAAGTATTCTATGAGAAAGCACTTCCTTATATGAAACAGGTGCTGACCAAAGATTTTGATTTCCACAGGATCGCAGGAATGGTACAGACAAGGATCGAAGTATTCCCGGATATTCCGGAACTGATCGATTTCTTTGAGAACGTGCCGGAGTATGATGCTTCCATGTACCGTCACAAAAAAATGAAAACAACAGAAGAATCTTCACTTTTGGTATTACAGGAGGTTCTGCCAGTACTGGAGGCACAGGAGGAATATACCAACGATCCTCTGTATGAAGCTTTAAGTGCATTCGTAAAAGAAAAAGGCTATAAGAATGGTTATGTGATGTGGCCGCTGCGTACTGCTGTTTCTGGAAAGCAGATGACACCAGCCGGAGCTACCGAGATCATGGAGATCATCGGCAAGGAAGAAACCTTGAAAAGAGTAAAGGCTGCCATTGAAAAGCTTAGCAGCGTTACAGCACAGGTATGATCTTCTGAAAAAAGAATGAAAAGAAATCTATCTCAACAACGGGCGATCGCCCACCTGTCAGGACCTATGATGGTTCTGGCAGGCCCCGGTTCGGGGAAAACCTCAGTGATTGTAGAACGAACAGCGTATATGGTCAGGGAGAAGGGGATATCTCCATCTTCCATACTTGTTGTGACCTTTTCCAGGGCTGCTGCAAAAGAAATGCAGGAACGCTTTCTGGAATTTATGGGCATTACAAAAAGCCAGGTTACTTTTGGCACTTTTCACGGGGTGTTTTACGGCATTTTAAAGCAGGCATATGGGCTTGGTCCGGGAAATATACTTACAGAAGAAGAAAAATACGGAATCTTAAAAGAACTGGTTCTGGAATACGGAGAAGATATGTCTGGAGAGGGGGACTTTCTGGAGGATATTGCAAAGGAGATCAGTGTGATTAAGGGAAACCGGATTTCTCCGGAGCATTACTATTCTTCCAGCTGTCCAGATGAAGTATTCCGACAGATCTATCAGGGGTATAAGAAAAAACTTCAGGCAAAACGAAAACTGGATTTTGATGATATGCTTCTGTACTGCTATGAATTGTTTATACAAAGGCAGGATATTCTTAAGGCATGGCAGAAGAAATTTCGTTACATTATGGTTGATGAGTTTCAGGATATTAACCATCTTCAATACGATATTGTACGGATGCTGGCAAGGCCAGAAGACAATCTTTTTATTGTAGGAGATGATGACCAGTCAATTTATCACTTCCGTGGTGCTAGGCCTGAGATCATCCTAAATTTTAAGAAGGATTATCCAAAGGCTGACCAGGTGCTTCTTGATGTAAATTACCGGTGCAGCGGCAATATTCTTTCTGCTGCAATGCAGTTGATCGGAAATAACCGGAAACGGTTTGCAAAAAAGCTGACAACACCAAATGAATCCGGCAGACCGGTAGGAATCAGGGAATTTCAAAATCCAAGAGAAGCTTATCTTACTTTAGCTGCAGAACTGAAGAAACGGTTGGAAAAAGGAGAAAATCTGGAAGACACAGCAGTACTTTTCAGGACAAATCAGGAAGCAGAGATGCTTGTAGGGATTCTGATGGAATATCAGATCCCATTTACCATGAAAGAACAGCTTCCTAACCTGTTCAGACACTGGATCTGCCGTGATTTTCTTACTTATCAGGAAATGGCAAAAGGAGATCTTAGCCGTAAAAACTTTCTGCAGGTCATGAACAGGCCTAACCGGTATATTGCAAGGGATGCGCTGGAAGCCCCTGATATAGATTTTCAAAAGCTGAAGGCATATTATAAAGATAAAGACTGGATGTGTGACAGGATCACAACTCTGGAAACCCATCTTCGCATACTGAAAACCTTGCCTCCTTATGCAGCTGTGAATTTTATCAGAAAAGGGATGAAGTATGATGAATATCTGCAGGATTTTGCGGCATTTCGAAAGCTCCGGCCGGAAGAATTCATGGAAGCGGCAGACCGGATCCAGGAAACTGCCATGCAGATGAAAAACCTGGACGAGTGGAAAGAGTATATGGAAGCATACACGGAAAAGCTGAGGGAGCAGGCAAGAAAACAGGATCGGAAAAAAGAAGGTGTTACATTATCCACCCTTCACAGGGTAAAGGGACTTGAGTATGACCGTGTATTAATTATGAACGTGAATGAGGACAGTATGCCTTATAAAAAAGCAGTGTTGGAAGAAGCTGTAGAAGAGGAAAGGCGGCTTTTTTATGTAGGGCTTACCAGAGCGAGAAAGGAACTGACTTTGTGTTATGTACGAAGGCAGTTTGAAAAAGAAAGACAGCCATCCAGATTCCTGGCCGAGGCAGGATTTTTGGAGGAGAAAAGCAGGTACTAAAAGCAAAAGACCTGCATATATTGTTATTGTTAAAGAGGTGATAGAAAATAGACGCAAATCAGATACAGAACCTGTTTCCTGGAAATATCCGAAGGCTGCTTGTAGATGCCAGACTGGATTATGAAAAATTGTATGAGATCCGGCTGCGTGTGGGAAGACCCTTATTTGTTTCCTATGACGGTGGAGAATGTTTCCTGCGAAAACAGGGAGAAGAACAGTACCTGGTTACCCGTGAGGATCTTAAAGAAACTATGGAGCACGTCAGCGGATATTCGCTGTATGCTTATGAGGATGAGATCCGGCAGGGATTTTTAAGTGTACAGGGTGGACACAGGGTAGGAGTAACAGGAAAAGTGATCCTGGACGGAAATCAGATCCGTGGGATGAAATATATTTCCTGTATTAATGTACGGCTGGCACACCAGGTACTTGGGTGTGCTGATCCGGTCATGCCTTATATCCAGAAGAATACCTGGGTGGCACATACATTGATCGTTTCGCCGCCAAGATGCGGAAAAACAACTTTGTTAAGAGATATTATACGACAGTTAAGTAATGGCAGGGAAGGTATACCTGGACTGACCGTTGGTGTGGTGGATGAACGAAGTGAACTGGCAGGCTGTTATCAGGGGATTCCTCAGAATGATCTGGGACCAAGAACTGATATCCTGGACGGATGTCCCAAAGTAGAGGGAATGCAGATGCTGATCCGCTCTATGTCACCTTCTGTTGTAGCAGTGGACGAGCTGGGAAAAGAAGACGATTATAAGGCAGTTGAGTCTGTGATCCATTGTGGCTGTAAACTGATCGCCACTGCTCACGGCGATTCCATGGAGGATGTGCTGGAGCAGCCTTTATTCCGGAAATTGTGGAAAGACCGGGTTTTTCAGAGATATATTCTTCTTGGCACAGGGGAACATGCAGGCATGATCCAGGGAATATATGACAGGAATGGAAATTTATGCTGAAAGATGCAGGATTGATTCTGATGGTTCTGGCAGGTGTAGGATTGGGCTTTTCCGGTTCCTGCCGTCTTACTCAAAGACTGGAAGCACTGAATATGTGTATGCAGATGACGGTTTATCTAAAGGGTGAGATACGCTACGGAAGATTGTCTCTAAAAGAGGCTTTTGCAGATGGAGCGAATAAGCTTTCCGGGGAATACAGGGGCTTTTTTCTGGCAGTAAGCAGGGAACTGGCGCAAAATACTGAAAAGACATTTGCACAGATTTTTGCAGAATGTGGGGAACAGTATCTGGGAAGACTGGAACTGACCCGGGAAGAGCAGGAAGAATTTCTGATTCTTGGCAGCAGGCTGGGATATCTGGATGTGGAAATGCAATGCAGGCAGCTTGAATTGTATGAAAGCAATCTGATACAGCACATTCAGGAAGTGCGGGCACAGATTCCTGCAAAAAAGAAAGTGTATCAGAGTCTTGGACTGCTTGGAGGGCTTCTGGCAGCAGTGCTGGTCTGGTAGAGGGAATGAAAGGAGGAGACCTTGGAGGTCAGTATTATTTTTAAAATTGCTGCAGTTGGGATCCTGGTCTCCGTGCTGTCCCAGGTGCTGAAGCACAGCGGCAGGGATGAACAGGCATTTCTGGTTAGCCTGGCAGGACTTCTGGTTGTTTTATTCTGGATCGTACCTTATATATATGAACTGTTTGACAGTATCCGGCAATTGTTTGAACTTTAGTAACTGTCCAGCAGTTTGTTTCTGGAAAAATACTGAACAGTTACAGACTATAAAGTCAGCAGGAGGCAGATATCCATGGATATTATCAAGATTTCTCTTCTTGGAGTATGTGGTGTAATACTGGGATTTCTTATGAAGGGCACAAGGCCGGAATATACCTGCTTTATCACCCTTGGTATTGGGCTTACGATCCTTGGCCTGGCTGTAGGAAAAATTGCCTATCTGTTTCAGGCACTGGATCAGATCAGTGAAAGTCTGCCTGTGGATGGAAGCTATTTTCTGACCCTGATAAAAATGATGGGGATCACCTACATTGGACAGTTTTCGTCCGGGATCTGTAAGGATGCAGGATATCAGGCAACCGGTGTGCAGATTGAATTATTTTGCAGACTGTCTGTGCTGGTTTTGTGTATTCCTGTACTTATGGCTTTGCTGGAAACAGTTGAGAGTTTTCTGATATGAAAAAAAAGATGATAAAATGGCTGGCTATATGCTTTGTCTTTTTGGCCTGGACAGACTGCGCCCAGGGAGAGACAATGGCTTCAGGTGATGATTTTGTACAGGAGCAGCTTATTGGTCAGATGGACTTTGAAGGGATTCAGAAGATGCTGGATCAGGCACTGGGCAAAGGGGAATTTTCTTTTGCAGATGCAGTAAAAAAAATACTAAGCGGGAACCAGGAAGTTTCAAAAGAGGTGTTGCAGGGATTTCTGCAGGGCCTTTTTTTTAACCTTGTAAAAGGAGAAAAAGACACTTTGCTCAGAATCCTGCTTCTGATCCTTGGAACAGCGTTTCTTACAAATCTGTCAGCAGTATTTGAAGACGGACAGGCTGTAGAAATCACATTTTATATGCTATATCTTCTGCTGTTTATTATGATCATGAATTCCTTTGCACAGTTGTCCTGTAATCTTTCCGGAAGCCTTGGGTGGATCTGTGATTTTATGAAGGTTCTTACACCAGCTTATTTTATGACAGTAGCGGCCTCCACCGGAGCTGCCACAGCAGCTGTTTTTTATCAGGGAATCCTTATGCTGACCTGGATGATCCAGTGGATCCTGACTGCATTTTTACTGCCAGGTGTAAATCTGTACATTCTGTTATGTTTGGTAAATCATCTGACAAAAGAAAGCATGCTCAGCAAGCTGGCAGATCTTCTGGAAAGTCTGATCCGATGGGGAATGAAAAGCCTGCTTGGAATCGTAACAGGACTGCAGATTGTAAAAGGAATGGTGGCACCGGTGATGGATTCACTGAAACGGACCGCTCTTGGAAAAACTGCTAGTGCGATACCTGGTATAGGAAATGCGGTAAATACAGTTACAGAACTGGTGGTTACAACGGGTGTACTGGTAAGAAACTGTGTAGGTGTGGCAGCTCTTCTGGCTCTTTTGGTCACAGCTGCTGCACCTGTATTGCATTATGGCTTTTTAAGTCTTGCATATCGTTTCCTGGCAGCCCTTGCCCAGCCTGTAGCTGATAAAAGGATCGTAGGTGCGTTGACTACTATGGGAGAAGGCTGCGGATTGCTTCTTAGGATCCTCCTTACAGCTGAAGTGTTGTGTATGCTTATGTTTATTATCCTTACATTAAGCTTTGGAGGAGGCGGATGAAAGAAAATCTGTATGCCTGGATCAAAAACCTGGCTGTTTTTTATCTCCTTTTTACAATGGTGCTTCATCTGGTGCCAGCAGGAAAATATGAAAAATATGTACGTTTTTTTATGGGACTGCTGCTGATCCTGATACTTCTGATTCCTGTATTCACTTTGTTTGGAAAGGCAGAAGAATTAGGAGAAAGCTTTCAGATTTTGTATGACAAGAAAGAAGAGGAGCGAAAAGTACAGGAAGGGGAAAATCTGCAGAAAATGTTTATATGGAAAAGCCTTGAACAACAGCTGGAAGAAGAGATAGCAGAAGATTTAATGAAAAAGAACATGAAAGTTGAAAAGGTGGAAGTACTAATAGAGGGAGAAAACATAAAAGCCGTGCTGTATCTGCAATCAGAACCGGATCAGGAACTGGAGAGGAGGCTGAAGGATGAGCTTTTGGGACAATGGGGGATCCTTGCTGGAAACTGCCAGATCCAGGTTAAAAAAAATAAACCGGACACAGTGGATCACACTTTTTCTGGTGGGACTTCTTCTGGGGGTGATAGCAGTTCCTACTGAAAAAAAGACTGGATCGGATAATCGTGTGGGAAATGCTGCCAGGGAAGAGATACAGGAGCAGGGGAATGCCTCTGCTCTGGAACAAAGGCTTCAGCAGGTGCTTTCCGGCGTGGAAGGCGTGGGAAAGGTACAAGTCATGCTTATGACAGGAAATGAAAAAAGCACCTTTGGCTTTGGCAATGATAACAGCGAATTGATCACAGGAGTGCTGATCGCTGCCCAGGGAGCTGATGATCCGGTGACAGTACGAGAGATTCAGCAGGCTGTGATGGCATTATTTCAGGTGGAAGCCCATAGAATTAAAGTAATAAAAATGATATAAGGAGAGGCAAAGTGAAAAAAGGTTTAAAAAAGAATCAGGTGATCATCACCTCCCTGGCAATTCTGATCGCAGCAGCAGGCTATCTTAATTTTGCGGATGTGGATCTGGGCTTTAAGGATCAGGAGGCCAGCAGCAGTATCCTTGAAGATGTGGATTATGACCTGACAGATGAAACAGCCCTTCTGGATGAGAACGGGGCAGATGGCACCGGAGATACGGAGGATGTGACTGCTCCGGGAGAAGCCGTACTTACAGGGGCATCCGGTTTTGCTGCCCAGGCAAAGCTTTCCAGAGAGCAGATCCGTTCCCAGAATAAAGCAGATCTTCAGGATATTATCAACAACCAGGACATTGGAGAGGAGCAGAAGCAGGAAGCTATTAATACCATGGTATCTGTCACTGAACTGACGGAAAAAGAGGCGGCAGCAGAACTGCTTCTTTCAGCCAAAGGCTTTGAGAATGTGATTGTAAATCTTACAGGAGAAACTGCGGATATCGTAGTGCCGGATACAGATCTGGATGATGCCAGAAGAGCGCAGATCGAGGATATTGTAAAACGAAAGACAGGGATCGCACCGGAAAATATTGTGATCACTCCTTTAAGCCAGAGCGCTGAGGAAAGCGGCAATAAGGATGCGGGAATCAGCCAGATACCAGACCAGGAGGCAGAAGAAACATCAGCAGGGAATGCAAAAAGCGATGATCTGGTTGAAACGGATGGAATCTATGACTAACATAGCCCCTTACTGAGGAAATTCCCTTGACAGGAAAGCTTTCTGTATACTAGAATAGGAATGTTTATGAGTTATTATGGGAAACCTATTTATGACAGAACATTTTGCAGGAGGCATACTGTGTCAAAATATACGAAAGAAATAGAAAAAAGAAGGACCTTTGCTATTATTTCACATCCGGATGCTGGTAAGACCACGCTGACGGAGAAGTTTTTGCTGTATGGCGGAGCCATTAATCTGGCCGGAAGTGTTAAAGGCAAGGCAACGGCCCGTCATGCAGTTTCAGACTGGATGGAGATCGAAAAGGAACGAGGTATTTCTGTTACATCTTCTGTACTTCAGTTTCATTATGATGGATATTGTATTAACATTCTGGATACGCCGGGACATCAGGATTTCTCTGAGGATACTTACAGAACATTAATGGCCGCAGATTCTGCAGTTATGGTCATTGATGGTTCCAAAGGTGTGGAGGCACAGACCAGAAAGCTGTTTAAGGTATGTGTTATGAGACACATTCCTATTTTTACTTTTATCAATAAGATGGACAGGGATGCCAATGATACATTTGATCTTCTGGATGAGATCGAGAAGGAACTGGGGATTGCAACCTGTCCCATCAACTGGCCCATTGGTTCCGGTAAAAAATTCCGTGGTGTTTATGACCGGAATACAGAGAAGATCCTTACGTTTTCTGATACTCAGAAAGGAACAAAGGAAGGCCATATTGAGGAGATACCGCTTCAGGATCCAAGAGCAGATCAGGTAATGGATCCGGAACAGAAAGAGCAGCTTCTTGAAGAAATTGAACTTCTTGATGGTGCAAGTGCTGATTTTGATCAGGAGCTTGTAAGCAAGGGAGAATTAACCCCTGTATTTTTCGGATCTGCACTTACCAACTTTGGTGTGGAAACATTTCTGGAGCATTTCCTGGCGATGACCACTTCTCCTCTTCCAAGAATGTCAGATGCAGGACTGGTGGATCCTATGTCAGATGATTTTTCTGCCTTTGTATTTAAGATCCAGGCAAATATGAATAAAGCGCACAGAGACAGAATCGCTTTTATGAGGATCTGTTCCGGTAAGTTTGATGCCTCCCAGGAGGTATATCATGTACAGGGAGAAAAGAAGATGCGTCTTCTTCAGCCACAGCAAATGATGGCAGAGTCAAGACATGTGGTGGATGAAGCTTATGCAGGAGATATTATCGGTGTGTTTGATCCTGGTATTTTTTCTATCGGAGATACTATTTGTGTGCCTGGCAAGAAATTTGCTTTTGAAGGGATTCCTACCTTTGCACCGGAGCATTTTGCGAGAGTGCGCCTTTTGGACACCATGAAGAGAAAGCAGTTTGTAAAGGGGATTACACAGATTGCCCATGAAGGAGCGATCCAGATTTTCCAGGAGTTGTTTGGAAACATGGAAGAGATTATTGTGGGAGTTGTTGGTGTGCTTCAGTTTGATGTGCTGAAATTCCGCCTGGAGAATGAGTATAATGTGGAGATTCGTCTGGAGAATCTTCCTTATGAGCATATCCGGTGGATCGCCAATAAAGACAAAGTAGATGTGGACAGTATTACCGGTACTTCAGATATGAAGAAAGTAACAGATCTTAAGGGAAATCCGCTTCTTCTCTTTGTAAATCCGTGGAGTGTGGGAATGACACAGGACAGAAATCCGGATTTAATATTGACGGAATTCAGCAAATAACCCTTTTCATTTATTGGGTGATTTGATATAATTACAGGTAACTGAATATAACACCTTAGGAGGGTTATCATATGGCTGAAAAGAGAACAACATATAAAATACAGGATCTTGGCGGCATTGGTGAAGTGAATATTGCAGACGAAGTAGTTGCGATCATTGCCGGTCTGGCAGCTACAGAGGTTGACGGAGTTGCTTCCATGGCCGGGAATATTACGAATGAGCTGGTAAGCAAGCTTGGGATGAAGAGTCTTTCCAAAGGCGTAAAGGTGGAAGTACTGGATGGGATTGTACGTGTAGATCTTACCCTGAATATCCAGTATGGCAAGAATATCCTGGAGACAAGCAAGACAGTCCAGGAAAAGGTTAAGTCTTCCATCGAGAATATGACCGGGCTTGAAGTGGCAGATGTGAATATCCACATTGCCAGCGTAGATATGGAGAATGAAAAAGGAAAGTAAGGCTTTCCTTTTTTAGATTGCGGGAGGATATTATGCGAAGAAGGGAACTAAGAGAACATATTTTTAAACTTCTGTTTATGACCCAGTTTAATTCCCAGGACGAGATGGGAGAGCAGGTGCAGCTTTATTTTGAAGGCCTTGCTGAAGGAGAAGAGAAGGATCTGGAGTATATCCGGGAGAAATATAATCATGTACTGGAGCATTTGGAGGATATTGACAGACAGCTGAATGAGACAAGCCATGGATGGAAGACAAAGCGAATGAACCGTGTGGATCTTACAGCTTTAAGACTGGCTGTTTATGAGATCAAGTATGACCCGGATGTTCCTACAGGGGTTGCCATTAATGAGGCAGTGGAGCTGGCCAAGCGCTTTGGCGGGGAAGCCTCAGGTTCTTTTGTGAACGGTATCCTTGGTAAGCTGGCGAATGAATAATATATACTCTGTAGGACAGGTAAACAGCTATGTGCGTAATATGTTTACCCAGGATTACTTCCTTCAGAAGCTTCAGGTTAAGGGAGAAGTATCCAACTGTAAGTACCATACCAGCGGACATATCTATTTTTCCCTGAAGGATGAGACAGGCACCCTTTCCTGTGTGATGTTTGCAGGTCAGAGAAAAGGCCTGGCGTTCCGTATGAAGGATGGAGATCAGGTTGTGGTAGCCGGTACTATTGATGTTTATCAGCGTGATGGCAGGTATCAGATGTATGCCAGGGAGATCACTTTGGAAGGAGCAGGTGATCTGTATCGCAGATTTCTGCTTCTGAAGCAGGAACTGGAAGAGATGGGCATGTTTGCTCAGGAATACAAGCAGGAGATTCCCAGATTTGTAAAGCGCCTGGGAGTTGTGACTGCACCAACAGGGGCTGCAGTACAGGATATCCGTAACATTTCCCTGCGGCGCAATCCATATCTGCAGATCGTTTTGTACCCGGCTCTTGTGCAGGGGGAAGGAGCTCCGGAAAGTATTATGAAAGGGATCCGGATCCTGGACGGGCTGGATCTGGATGTGATCATTGTAGGCAGGGGTGGCGGATCCATAGAGGATCTGTGGGCCTTTAATGATGAAAGGGTTGCCAGAGCTATTTTTGAGTGTCAAACTCCCGTGATCTCAGCGGTAGGTCATGAGACAGATTTTACCATTGCTGATTTTGTGGCAGACCTGCGGGCACCTACTCCGTCTGCCGCTGCAGAACTGGCAGTGTTTGATTATAAGAGTATTGTGGACGCAGTCGATTCCAGCAGGGAACGGCTGCATCGTGCCATGTGGGGCAAACTGCAGCTGCTTAAGAGCAGGCTTGATCAGTATCAGGTACGGATGCAGTATTTGAATCCACAGGGAAGGCTGCGGGACAGACAGCAGTATGCAGCTGATATGGAAGAGCGGCTTTATAAAGGAATGGAGGCAAAACTCCGTGAGAAACGGAATCTTCTTGCGTTATATCTGGAGAAGTATGCAGGCCTGTCGCCCCTTCGGAAACTGAATCAGGGATATTCCTATGTAACGGATATCCAGGGACATGCAGTTACCAGCATTGAAGGTATCAGAGAAAAGGACAGGCTGTTTATCGCTGTCACAGATGGAAGGGTTGAGACAGAGGTAATAGGTACAAATAAGGAGGGGCCATGGCTGAAGTAACAGAACAACAGGATGAATTGTCTGTGGAGACTGCTTTTCAGGAACTCGACAGACTGGCAGACAGGCTGGAGGATCAGGAAACATCCCTGGAGGAATCCTTTGCCCTGTATAAAAAAGGAATGGAATTGTTAAAGTATTGCAGCGAGAAACTGGACACAGTAGAGAAAAAAATGCTGCAGATCAATGAGGATGGGACATTCAGTGAATTTTCAAAGTGAATTACAGGAAAAAACAAAAGAAGCAGAAGAGATAATCTGCAGATATCTGCCGAAGGAGGAAGGTTTTGCCGCTCATCTGGCAGAGGCTATGAATTACAGCGTATGCTCAGGGGGAAAAAGGCTTCGCCCCATACTTCTTGGTGAAACATTTCGACTGTTTAGCGGAAGCGGGCATGTGGCAGAGCCTTTTATGGCTGCGATTGAGATGATCCACACCCATTCCCTGGTACATGATGATCTTCCTGCACTGGATAATGATGATTACCGCAGGGGCCGACTTACTACCCATAAAGTGTATGGGGAAGCTATGGGAGTTTTAAGCGGAGTCGCTCTTCTGAATTATGCATATGAGACTATGCTGAAGGCATTTGCCCTTACCGAAAGACCACAGGCTGTGATCCGCGCTATGGAGATCATGACCCATAATACCGGCTTGTACGGGATGCTTGGGGGACAGAGTGTAGACGTGGAGAATGATGGCAATCCTGTTTCAAGGGAAATACTTGATTATATATATGAGAACAAAACTTCTGCGCTGATTCAGGCTTCTATGCTGACAGGAGCAGTTTTGGCAGGAGCAGATGAAAGAGAACTGGCAGTGATCGACCAGGCTGCAAAGAACATAGGCCTGGCTTTTCAGATCAGGGATGACATTCTGGATGTTACCAGTTCCCAGGAAGAACTGGGCAAACCGGTACATAGTGATGAGAAAAACAACAAGACTACATATGTAACACTTATGGGGATCAGTAAAGCCTCAGAGCGTGTAGCAGACTTATCCGGGGAGGCAGTAGCTCTTTTGGATAGCCTGGGTCGAAAAAATGAATTCCTGGATACACTGGTAAGGGAACTGGTGGGACGCAGGAAGTGAAAGAAGGATACGGATGTTTCTGGAAAAGATAAATAAGCCAAATGACATTCATAAGATTGCACTTGCTGATTTTCCGCAGCTGGCGGATGAAATCCGTCAGTTTCTTATTGAATCTGTAAGCAGAACCGGTGGCCATCTGGCATCAAACCTGGGAGCAGTAGAACTTACCCTTGCAATTCATAATGTGTTGGATTTCCCAGAGGACAAGCTGATTTGGGATGTGGGACATCAGGCTTATACCCACAAGATCCTTACAGGAAGAAAGGATGCATTTGCCACTCTTCGTAAAGAAGGCGGTTTAAGCGGGTTTCCTAAGAGAGCGGAAAGTGACTGTGATGCTTTTGATGCAGGACACAGCTCCAATTCCATATCTGCAGGACTTGGCTATGTTCGGGCCAGGGATCTTTTGGGCAGGAAGAACCATGTGGTGTCTGTGATCGGAGATGGGGCACTTACCGGCGGTATGGCTTACGAGGCATTGAATAATGCAGCGGAACTGGATACGAATTTTATTATTGTGATCAATGACAATAATATGTCCATTTCAAAGAATGTTGGTGGAATGTCTACGTATTTAAGTGCTTTGCGTACAGCAGAGGCTTATACAGGAATGAAGATAGGAGTTACAAAAGCGGTCAAAAAGATTCCTAAAGTGGGAACAGCTATGGTAGATGCTGTCCGCCGTACCAAAAGCAGTATCAAACAGCTTTTTATTCCTGGAATGTTGTTTGAAAATATGGGACTTACCTATTTGGGACCTGTGGATGGCCACAATATGCGGCAGATGATGAAGCTGTTCAATGAAGCTAAAAGGGTGGAAGGGGCAGTTGTAGTACATGTGATCACGGAAAAGGGCAGAGGATACAAGCCTGCAAGTACCTATCCGGACAGGTTCCACGGTACGGGACCTTTTGATATACAGACAGGAAAACCCCTGACTGTGAAAGAAGCACCTACCTATACAGATGTATTTGCCAAAGGAATGGTCCGGCTTGGAGAAGAAAATACAAAGCTTGCAGCTATTACGGCAGCTATGCCGGAGGGAACCGGACTGAAAGCATTTCAGCAGGCATTTCCTGACCGCTTTTTTGATGTGGGGATCGCAGAAGAGCATGCAGTCACTTTTGCAGCAGGATTGGCCCTAGGAGGGATCATTCCTGTGGTGGCGGTGTATTCTTCCTTCCTTCAAAGGGCAGTGGATCAGATCCTTCATGATGTGTGTATGCAGAAGCTTCATGTAATATTTGCCATTGACCGGGCAGGATTGGTCGGCGCAGATGGAGAGACCCATCAGGGGAATTTTGACTTTTCTTATCTGAGCATGATGCCAGGGATGACAGTAATGGCACCAAAAAATGACTGGGAGCTGGAAGCTATGCTGGAAGCAGCAGTAAATGGAGACGGACCGTATGCCATCCGTTATCCCAAAGGAACAGCATGTACAGAGTTTCAGCAGTTTCAGGCACCGATCCTCCGTGGAAAGGCAGAAATCCTTTCCAAAGGGAAAAAGGCAGCCATACTGGCAGTTGGCAGCATGGTGTCTGTTTGTCAGGATGCAGTAAAGCTTCTGAAAGAACAGGGAATAGATCCCACATTTGTAAATGCCAGGTTTATAAAGCCTTTGGATACAGCCTTATTGGATGAACTGGCAGAAGACCATCAGCTGTTTGTTACCGTAGAAGAAAATGTAAAAAGCGGAGGTTTTGGAGAGCATGTATGTGCCTATATGGAAGCATGCCATCCGGGATGCAGGGTGATACCCATTGCTATCTGGGACAGATTTGTGCCTCAGGGCAGTATTGACAGCCTTCGGTGCAAGGTCGGACTTTCTGCAGCAGAGATCGCACAGACAGTAGAAACGGGGATTTCATAATATGAAAAAAAGACTGGATATTTTATTGGTAGAGCATGGACTTGCTTCTTCCAGAGAGAAAGCAAAAGCATATATTATGTCCGGAGATGTGTATGTAGACGGACAAAAAGAAGATAAAGCCGGATCCATGTTCGGAGAAGGCGTAAAGATCGAGATGCGTAGAAATACATTACCCTATGTAAGCAGAGGCGGTTTGAAACTGGAAAAGGCCATGAAGAATTTTGACATTCATCTGGACGGAAAGGTATGTATGGATGTTGGAGCATCCACAGGAGGTTTTACAGACTGTATGCTTCAAAACGGGGCTGTCCGTGTATTTTCCATTGATGTAGGATATGGTCAGCTGGATTGGAAGCTTCGCAATGATCCAAGAGTGGTCTGCATGGAAAAAACCAATATTCGTTATGTGGTTCCAGAGGATCTGGGAGAGGCTGCTGATTTTTCTTCGATTGATGTGTCCTTTATTTCATTGACAAAGGTACTGCCGCCGGTACGGCAGCTTCTGAAAGAAGATGGAGAGATCGTATGCCTGATCAAGCCTCAGTTTGAGGCTGGCAGAGAAAAGGTAGGCAAAAAAGGAGTTGTCCGCGATCCGCAGGTTCACAGAGAAGTGATCGAAAAGGTTCGTGATTTTGCCATGGGGATTGGTTTGGAGCCATGCCATCTGTCCTTTTCACCAATCAAGGGACCGGAGGGAAATATAGAATATCTGCTTCATCTGCAAAAGCGTCCGGAAGGAGTCCTGGTCACAGATCAGCTGCAGACCACGGTAGAGTCTATAGTAGAAGAAGCCCATGGTATGCTGGACAGGAAATAGGTGGATCAAATGGATAAGTTTTATGTGATCACAAACAGTGAAAAAGATCAGGATCAGTCTTTTACAGACATGATCGTATCCTATCTGAAAAGTCATGGAAAGGCCTGTCAGGTGCAGATGGCAAAACGGAAGCAGGATGGACCCTATCATTATACTGATCCGGAGAAGATCCCTGAGGATACCCAGTGTGTGATCGTGCTGGGAGGAGACGGTACTTTGCTTCAGGCCGCCAGGGATGTGGTTCATTGCAGGATTCCCCTTCTGGGCATCAATCTAGGTACACTTGGATTTCTGGCAGAGGTAGACAGACAGTCTGTGTATCAGGCTCTTGACAAGCTGATGCGTGGAGACTATGAGGTAGAAGAACGGATGATGCTGTCCGGTACTGTATACAGAGGCAATCAGGTGATCGGCAGTGATCTGGCACTGAATGATATTGTGATCGGCAGGGAAGGGCCTTTAAGGGTTGTACGTTTCAAGAATTTCGTAAATAATGAATATCTGAATTCCTACAATGCGGATGGTATCATATTGTCCACACCTACCGGGTCTACAGGATACAGCCTGTCTGTAGGCGGCCCTATTGTATCTCCAAGCGGCACCATGATCATCATGACACCCATTGCTCCTCACACACTTAATTCAAGAAGCATTGTATTTCCAGCAGAAGATGTGATTACTGTGGAAGTTGGGAAGGGAAGGCATGAGGATCAGGAAAAGGCAGTTGCCGCTTTTGATGGTGATGCGGTGATCCATTTAGTTACTGGTGACCGGATCGTGATTCGCAGGGCAGAGGAAAAGACAAAGATCCTGAAACTAAACCATTTGAGTTTTGTGGAAGTGATCCGTCAGAAGATGCGAGACAGTTAAGAATTAAAGATGATTTTTGTTTCGTAACTGTAAGGGTATTGAACAGTTACGAAAATAGTTGGAAAGGATACAGCATCTGGATCAGGGAGGATGAAAATTGAAATTAGCAAGACATGAAAAAATTATCGAATTGATCCGGCAATATGATATAGATACTCAGGAAGAACTGGCTGCCAGGCTTAATCAGGCAGGCTTTAAAGTGACGCAGGCTACAGTATCCAGAGATATACGGGCATTGAAGCTTACAAAGGTAACGGTAAAGGATGGTAAATCCCGTTATGCGATCCTGGATCACGGTTCTTCAGAGCTTGGAGATAAGTATTCCAGAGTGCTGAAAGATGCAGTGAACTCCATGGATACTGGACAAAATCTGGTAGTGGTAAAGACAGTTACAGGTATGGCCATGGCTGTGGCTACAGCGCTGGATGCATTGAAATGGCCGGAGATCCTTGGGTGTATAGCCGGAGATGATACTATTATATGTGCCTGCAAGACATCTGAGCAGGCAGTAAGTGTGGTAAAGAAGCTGAATGAGATTGTAGGAAGTTAAGACAGCGTTTTGCATAAAATAAGGAGGTGGCTTTTGTGCTGGTTCATCTGCACGTAAAAAACCTTGCACTGATCGAAGAAATAGAAGTGGAATTTGGCCCTGGGCTGAATATCCTTACTGGTGAGACGGGCGCCGGAAAATCCATTCTTTTAGGCTCCATACAGCTGATCCTGGGAGGCAAGACTTCCAGGGGGATGATTCGTGAGAATGCATCCTACGGCCTGGTGGAGCTTTTATTCCAAGTTGAAAATACAAAAGCAAAACAGGCGTTGGAATCTATGGATATTTATCCACAGGATGGTCAGGTACTTCTGTCAAGGAAGATTATGGAAGGCCGGAGCATCAGCAAGATTAATGGGGAAGTTTGCACAGTATCCCAGATGAAGGCAGCAGCAGCCTGCCTGATCGACATTCATGGCCAGCATGAGCACCAGTCTCTTCTGTATCCGGATAAACAGCTGGAGATCCTGGACATCTATGGAAAAGAAAAAATACAGCCAGTAAAAGAAAAAGTAGAAAAGGCTTATAAAGAATATCGTAAATGCGAGAAAGAGCTTCAGGCCTTTAACATGGATGAGGAACAGAGAAACAGAGAGTCTGCTTTTCTTGAATTTGAAGTCCGGGAAATCGAAAAGGCCGTTCTTAGGGAGGGAGAAGACGAGGAACTGGAAAAGACATACCGCAAATTGTCCAATGGACGAAAGATCGTGGATGCTCTGCAGGCTGTGAGAGGCTTTACCGGATATGAAGGAAGCAGTGCAGGAGATCTGGTAGGAGAAGCACTCAGGGAATTGTCCAGAGTCTCAGAATATGATGAAGAACTGGCTGGACTGGAAAGTTCGCTGGGAGAAGTAGACAGTCTGCTGAACGATTTTAACCGGGAGCTGTCTTCTTATATGGAGGATATGGTCTTTGACCAGGAAACCTTTGAACAGACAGAACGCAGACTGGATCAGATCAATGGGCTGAAAGCAAAATATGGTCAAAGCATAGGAAAGATCCTGGAATATCAGAAGCAGCAAATGGAAAAACTGGAAAAAATACAACAATATGACCAGCTTTATCAGGAAGCAAAAGAAAAACTTTGTCAGTGTGAAAAAGTTCTCCAAAAAAATGGGGATGAATTATCAAAAATCAGGAAAGAATATAGCAGACAGCTGGAAGCAAAAGTGATCCAGGGATTGCAGGATCTTAATTTTGCCAATGTGGATTTTGCCATTTCCTTCAAACAAGCCAGAAGCTGTACAGCTGCAGGATATGATGTTATTGAATATGAAATATCTACCAATCCGGGAGAAAGCAGGAAACCGCTTGGCAAGATCGTATCCGGTGGTGAATTGTCAAGGATCATGCTTGCACTGAAAGCGATCCTGGCAGATAAAGATCAGATTGAGACTCTTATTTTTGACGAGATCGATACTGGTATCAGCGGAAGGACTGCTCAGAAAGTATCCGAAAAAATGGCAGTGATCGGCAGACATCATCAGGTGATCTGCATTACTCATCTTCCTCAGATCGCTGCAATGGCAGATACCCATTTTGAAATCGAAAAACATGTGGAAAATAATGAAATGATCACCCAGATCCATACGCTAGAAGGTGAAGATTCTATCCGGGAGCTTGCAAGGCTTCTGGGCGGTGCAAGGATCACAGATGCAGTGCTGGAAAATGCAAGGGAAATGAAAGAATTGGCACTGGTACATAAAAATACAAGACTGAAATAAAAGATTCATCACATACTAAGAGAGGAATGACCGGAGCAGGTATCCGGCTTTTCTCTCTTTTTTGATAGAAGATGATAAATACAAAGGAAAAGGATGTGACAAAAATGAATCCAAAGAAAAGATACAGACGTTTCCTTTTATGGTGTCTTGGGCTGGATCTGCTGGTGATAGGAATCCTGGGTATAAGATACCTGAACCTGAAAATACCGGATGAGATCCATGTGGAAAAAGGGAAGGATCAGGACGTGTCTGCAATGCTGGCCCGTCCCTTTGTTACATTTGAAGACACAGTGCCTGTTTCCGGGGATGGGGCTTATTTTTTGCCCTGTCGTTTATTTGGCCTGATCCCTTTTAAGGATGTGAAGGTAATACCAGCAGAAAGCACCAGCCTTTTGGTAAGCGGAAGTACAGTAGGTATGTATATGAAAACAGAAGGGGTACTGATCATTGATACAGGGGAAATTCTTTCCAGGGACGGAAAACAGATAACGCCTGCTGAGGATCTTGTAAAGCCGGGAGATTATATTGTTGCTTTTAATCAACAAAAAGTATCCTGCAAAAAGGAACTGATAAAGGATCTGAAAAAAACTGACGGGAAGGAAGTGAGCCTTACCCTGAACAGACAGGGGAAAAAGATAAAGGTATCTTTGATGCCTGTGGAAGATCAGACAGGAGATTACAAGCTTGGAATCTGGGTAAGAGATGACACTCAGGGTATTGGTACTCTGACCTATGTGGACGCAGCAGGAAATTACGGAGCACTGGGACATGGAATCAGTGATGTGGATACTGGAGAGCTATTGTCTATTACAGGCGGTTCTTTATACAAAACCCAGATACTGGGCATTCAGAAGGGAAGTAAAGGCAATCCTGGTGAATTGTCTGGATTAATTCGCTATAATGTGGGAAATGTGCTGGGCTCTATTACAAAAAATACGGCAAATGGGATTTACGGAAAATATCAAAGCTTAGGTGGGGACGGAATTGCTTTAAAAGAAATGAAAATTGGCTACAAACAGGAAATGGAAACAGGTCCGGCATCTGTTTTATGCAGTGTAAACGGACAGGTAAAAGAATATGCAGCAGAAATTACAAAAATAGACATGAATCATCAGGACAGTAATAAGAGTTTTGTGATCCATGTGACAGATCCAAAGCTTCTTGCGGCAACCGGAGGGATCGTGCAGGGGATGAGTGGCAGTCCGGTGATCCAGAACAAAAAGATCGTGGGGGCTGTAACTCATGTGTTTGTACAGGATGCGGCCAGCGGATACGGCATTTTTATTGAAAATATGCTGGCGGAAAAAGGGTAAAAAATGGTTGGATATGGCGGATAAAAGTCGAAAGTTATCGAACGAAAATCCAGTGAAACCGACACTTTCGGCTTGATTTCCCCATTTGGATTCCACTATAATAGCAACTGTTAATCTAGTAAAAAGAGGTAACAGGTTAGGAGGAGAGATGCCTCATGGAAAAGTTAAATGTGGCTATTGCGGATGATAACGAGAAAATGACAGAAGTACTGGGACGTATGATTGAGGAAGACAAAGAGCTTTCACTGGTAGGAAAAGCACACAATGGAGAAGAAATCTGTAACATTATCAGAGAGAAGCAGCCGGATGTGGTGATCCTGGACATTATTATGCCTAAGATGGACGGACTTTCCGTAATGGAAAGATGTGTACATAGCAGTGTGCTGAAAAAGATTCCTGCGTTTATTGTAGTTTCGGCAGTAGGGCAGGAACGGATCACAGAGGATGCTTTTAATCTTGGGGCTGAATATTATATGTTAAAGCCTTTTGACAATCAGATGCTGCTGAATAGGATCAAGCATGCAAGGCATCTGGGTGACAGAAGAAGAAAAGAAATTTCAAGACAGGGAAAAAGTGAAGAGGGTGGCTGCTTTTCACAGGGTGATCTGGAACGGGATGTAACAAATGTGATTCATGAGATCGGTGTACCGGCACACATCAAAGGATATCAGTATCTAAGAGATGCCATCATCCTGTCTGTGAATGATATGGAAATGCTGAATTCCATTACAAAGATCCTGTATCCTACTATAGCAAAAAGACACCAGACCACTCCAAGCAGAGTAGAAAGAGCAATCCGCCACGCTATTGAAGTAGCATGGAGTAGAGGAAAAATGGATACCATAGATGCACTGTTTGGATATACGGTAAGTACAGGAAAAGGAAAGCCTACCAATTCAGAATTTATTGCTCTGATCGCAGACAAAATAAGACTTGAATATAAAAATCGCTCTTTCCATTAGAAAGGATATAGAGTATAATAAAGGCAGTAATACGGTTCTCCGGACATAGAAGGAGAATGCAGTGAATCCATACCAAGGAGGGAATTTACGGATGAAGAATATACTTTTTGCAGCGTCTGAGGCAGTGCCTTTTATTAAAACAGGAGGACTGGCAGATGTAGTCGGATCTCTGCCGAAGTGCTTTGATAAGAGATATTTTGACATTCGGGTAATATTGCCGAAATATGCCTGCATGCGGCAGGAATGGAAAGATAAAATGGAATATGTTACCCATTTTTATATGGATCTGGGATATAAGAACTGTTATGTTGGAATTCTCAGGATGGAATATGACGGGATTCAGTTCTATTTCATTGACAATGAATATTACTTCAGTGGTCCGAAGCCTTATGATACTGTACCATGGGATTTGGAGAAGTTCGCATTCTTTTCCAAGGCAGTACTTTCTGTTCTTCCTGTGATCGGATTCAGACCGGATGTGATCCACTGTCATGACTGGCAGACAGGCCTGGTGCCGGTTTATCTGCATGACAGCTTCCAGCAGAATGAATTTTTCTGGGGAATCAAGACAGTTATGACTATACACAATCTGAAATTCCAGGGTGTGTATGATGTAAAGACCATCAAAGAAATTACCGGGCTGTCTGATTACTATTTTGTTCCGGACAAGCTGGAAGCATATAAAGATGCTAATTTCCTGAAGGGTGGTATTGTATTTGCAGATGCAGTGACTACTGTTAGCCGTACTTATGCTGAGGAGATCAAGACTCCGTTTTACGGGGAGGGTCTGGATGGGCTGCTGCGTGCACGTTCCGAAAGCCTTCGGGGCATTGTAAATGGTATCGACTACAATGATTTCAATCCGGATACAGATATTTTCCTTTCTTCCAAGTACAATGCAACTACATTCCGTAAAGAGAAGATCAAGAATAAGATCCAGCTGCAGAAGGATCTGGGACTGGATCAGGATCCGAAAACTATGATGATCGGTATTGTTTCAAGACTGACAGACCAGAAGGGCTTCGACCTGATCGCATATATTATGGATGAACTTTGCCAGGATGCAGTACAGATCGTTGCGCTTGGTACAGGTGAGGAACGTTATGAGAATATGTTCCGTCATTTTGACTGGAAATATCATGGCAAGGTATCTGCACAGATTTATTATGATGAGGGTATGTCCCACCGCATTTACGGAGCAGCTGATGCATTTTTGATGCCGTCCCTGTTTGAACCATGCGGATTGAGTCAGCTGATGAGCCTTCGTTATGGTACTCTTCCTATCGTCAGGGAGACAGGGGGACTGAAGGACACGGTAGAGCCTTATAATGAGTTTGAAGGCACTGGTACAGGATTTTCGTTCTGTAATTACAATGCACACGAGATGCTTAGTACCATTCGTTATGCAGAGCGTATCTACTATGATAAGAAGCGTGAATGGAATAAGATGATCGACAGAGCTATGGCACAGGATTTCTCCTGGGGTAATTCTGCACGGCAATATGAAGAGATGTACAATTGGCTGATTGGCTGATCCTGTCATATTTTGTCGAAAGATAATCCATTCTTATTTGCAGGAAAGACTTGACAGAAACACAGATTTATTATACTATGGTAGCAGAAAACACGAACATAGGTTCGCATTATGAAAAATACAAGAATAAGGAGACTGCCATAGAATGATAAATGAAGAAAAGCAAAAAGCCCTGGAGGCTGCTCTGGGGCAGATAGAGAAGCAATATGGAAAAGGATCTGTGATGAAGCTTGGCGAGTCAGGTGCCAGTATGCAGGTGGAGGCGGTTCCTACAGGATCCCTTAGTCTGGATATTGCATTGGGAGTAGGCGGCGTACCCAAGGGACGTATCATAGAGATTTATGGACCTGAGTCCAGTGGTAAGACTACCGTAGCATTACATATGGTAGCAGAGGTTCAGAAGCGTGGCGGGATTGCCGGCTTTATTGATGCAGAGCATGCACTGGATCCTGTTTATGCGAAGAATATAGGTGTTGATATTGACAATCTTTATATTTCACAGCCAGATAATGGTGAGCAGGCATTGGAGATCACTGAGACGATGGTACGCTCCGGAGCTGTGGATATTGTGATCGTAGACTCTGTTGCTGCACTGGTACCTAAGGCTGAGATTGATGGAGATATGGGTGACAGTCATGTGGGGCTTCAGGCGAGACTGATGTCCCAGGCTCTGAGGAAGCTTACAGCTATTATTAGTAAGTCCAACTGCGTAGTGATCTTTATCAACCAGCTTCGTGAGAAGGTAGGTGTTATGTTCGGTAATCCGGAGACTACCACCGGTGGCCGTGCGCTGAAGTTTTATTCTTCTGTACGTCTGGATGTACGTCGTGTAGAGACTCTGAAGCAGGGCGGAGAGATGGTTGGCAATCACACCAAGATCAAGGTGGTGAAGAACAAGGTTGCACCGCCATTTAAGCAGGCAGAGTTTGATATCATGTTTGGTACAGGTATTTCCAGAGAGGCAGACATCCTGGATCTGGCAGCAGACTGTTCCATTGTTAATAAGAGTGGTGCTTGGTATGCTTATAATGGCAATAAGATCGGACAGGGCCGGGAGAATGCCAAAGCCTATCTGAAAGAGCATACAGATATTCGTGATGAGATTGAGAAGAAGGTAAGGATCCATTACCATCTGCTCCCTGAGGAAGAAGAGACAGTATCTGCCCAGGACAATGCGCAGGCAGATGCAGCAGCTTCCCCAGAGGATGAGGCCTGATCCATGGGACTTACAAGAGAAGAACAACAGGCGGCCCGCAGGAAGGCTTTGCTCCTTCTTGAGCATATGGACCGTACAGAGAAAGGCCTGTCTGACCGTTTGCGTCAGGCAGGCTTTTGTGCAGAGGCAGTGGAGGATGCAGTGGCTTATGTAAGCTCTTTTGGATATGTGGATGATGGCAGGTATGCGGAGAATTATATTGCATACAGAATCCAGTCTAAGAGCAGGCGCAAGATCCTTCAGGAACTGCTTCAAAAGGGTGTGGACAAGGAGACTGCTCAGACTGCCTGGGAGCAGGTATCAGAGTATACCCAGCCGGATGAACAGAAGATCCTTAAGGAGGCTGTCCTTAAGAAATGCCAGCCAGGCACAGTCCTGGACGAAAAGGGGATGCGCCGCCTTCAGGGATTCCTGCTGCGAAGAGGCTTTGGCTATAGTGATATTTCCCATGTGCTGGAGGAACTGCAGATCCAGATGGAATCTAATACATCGTTCTGCAAATAACTGTGGGATTCTTCCTACCAAAATATAAATTTCATTTTTCTGTAGAAAAACTTGACATAATTATCAAAAACATATAAACTTATATTGTTGTAATTGTACAATGAAAACCGAATAAGGAGGTGCTCCTGTGACAAGCACAATTATTGTTGCATTTGTCGCTGTGGTAGTCGCGCTACTTATTGCAGTTCCTATTACTACTAAAGTTGCTGTGGCAAATAAAGTAAAAAAAGACGCAGAAACTGTTGGATCGGCAGAAGACAAAGCCAGAGGCATCATAGATGAAGCTTTGAAGACAGCAGAAACGAAAAAACGGGAAACTTTGTTGGAAGTGAAGGAAGAATCTCTCCGTACAAAAAATGAACTGGAGAAAGAAACCAAGGAACGAAGAAATGAACTGCAGAAGTATGAGAAACGTGTCTTATCAAAGGAAGAGGCCGTAGATAAGAAAGCGGATGCAGTTGAGAAGCGTGAGGCAGAGTGCACAGCGAGATATGCTGAATTACAGAAGAAAGAAAAACGGGTGGACGAACTTGAGCAGAAGGGAGTACAGGAACTGGAACGAGTTTCAGGACTGACTTCAGAACAAGCCAAGGAAGAGCTGCTCAGATCTGTGGAAGATGATGTGAAGGTTGATGTTGCAAGGCTTTACAAAGAACTGGAGAACAGGGCAAAAGAAGAAGCCGGCAAGAAAGCCAAGGAGTATGTGGTAAATGCCATTCAGAAATGTGCAGTTGACCATGTAGCAGAAGCAACGATTTCTGTTGTGCAGCTTCCAAGCGATGAGATGAAAGGGCGTATTATCGGCCGTGAAGGACGTAATATCCGTACATTGGAGACCCTTACAGGTGTAGATCTGATCATTGATGATACACCGGAAGCAGTTGTTCTTTCTGCTTTTGATCCGATCCGTCGTGAGATCGCCAGAGTTGCACTTGAGAAACTGATCGTTGATGGCAGGATCCATCCGGCCAGGATCGAGGAAATGGTTGAGAAGGCACAGAAAGAAGTGGAAGCCCAGATCCGTGAGGATGGGGAGACTGCTGCTATGGATGTGGGTGTACATGGTATTCATCCAGAACTTTTGAAGCTTCTGGGAAGGATGAAATTCCGTTCCAGCTATGGACAGAATGCATTGAAGCATTCCATTGAAGTGGCACAGTTATCCGGACTTCTGGCTGGTGAAGTTGGTGCTGATGTGCGTATTGCCAAACGTGCCGGACTTCTGCATGATATTGGTAAGTCCATTGACCATGAAGTAGAAGGCTCACATATTCAGATTGGTGTAGATCTTTGCAAGAAATATAAAGAATCTGCAATTGTTATTAATGCAGTGGCTGCTCATCACGGAGATGTAGAACCAGAGTCATTGATCGCCTGCATTGTACAGGCAGCAGATGCTATTTCTGCAGCCCGTCCTGGTGCTCGTAGAGAGACACTGGAAACATATACCAACCGTCTGAAACAGCTGGAGGATATTACCAACCAGTTTAAAGGGGTGGAGAAATCCTTTGCAATTCAGGCAGGTCGTGAGATCCGTGTTATGGTTGTTCCAGATCATGTTACAGATGCTGATATGGTTCTCCTGGCAAGAGATATTGCCAAGCAGATTGAGGCAGAGCTTGAATATCCAGGCCAGATAAAAGTTAATGTGATCAGAGAAAGCCGTGCTGTGGATTATGCTAAATAATCCAAGCTGTCATTCAGGAAGATAAGATACAGGAATCGTTATTCCCAAGGGAAACCAAAGGAAAACGGTTCCTGTTTTTGTGTGAAAAAATATATAAATGATTACAGTGTTTCGGTAATGAGAACTGCATAAATTCTATATGGGAAGCGTAAGATGGAAAAGAGAAAAAGATGCTGCTGTGACAGACAGTTACATCATAAAAAGACAGGAGAAGGATATGGGGAAAAAGGAAGGCAGAATAAAAGGAAAGGAATTTTTTCCCTGGTCAGCTTTATTTTTTTGTGGCTTTTTTGCAGGTACCATTCTTCCCAATATTATGTGGAAAATGAAATGGCAGCAGAAAACAGTAGCTGCTATGTACCTGCTTAGCTCTTTTTCAGGACAGGAGCTGGCTGGAACCGGACTTCTTGGAGAAATATTGAAAAGCAGGGGAAGCTTTTTTATATTATGTGCAGTGTGCGGATTTACTGTTTTCGGTGTGCCATTATCAGTTGGAACTGTGATTGCAGCAGGCTTTGGGATTGGTGCAGTGCTGACCGTATGTATCCTTCAGTTTGGTCTGGCAGGTGCGGCAGCAGGAATTGCCCTCCTTTTTCCACAGTATCTGATCTATCTGCCTGCCCTGTTTATGCTTCTGGACATGGTTTTTAAACAATCCATAAGCATGTGGAAAAATCAAGGGATTTTTCCGGACAAAGCAGCTGGATATTCCTGGAAGACAGTTTGGACAGGGGGCATTTATTTCTTCGGAATGCTGTTGGAAGCCTATGTAAATCCATGGATAACAGAAAAAATTTTGATGACTTTAAAAATATTTTGAATGTATTTACACCATATGTGGTGTAAGTTACCATAAAAAAGTCGACATTTTGTATAAAAATGCGGAAAGCCCCAACTTATCAGTATTTCAGAGAAAAAAAGGGTTTGATTTTATGTTAATTTCAAAGTATAATACAGTTACATTTTTTGTTATTCAGAATGGGGAGTATGAATGACAAGTATTGAACGTGACAGGAAGAAGAGAAAATGGAAAGAGAGATACATGATTTCATTAGTTATCTGCATGAAACAAAGAAGTCATCCAGCAATACGGAGATTTCCTATGAGCGGGATTTAAGAAAAATGGCCAGGTTTCTGGAAGACCGAGGGATCCGTGAAGCAAAGGCTGTGCGGGAACTTGATCTGGAGGGATATTTGGATTATATGGAGCGTGGAGAATTTGCGTCTTCTACCATATCCAGAAGTGTAGCGTCCATCCGTGCTTTTTTTCAGTATCAGATGAAAGTCAACGGTATGGAAAAGGATCCGTCAGATAATCTGAGGCCACCTAAAGTAGAGAAGAAAATGCCGGAGATATTATCCATTCAGGAAGTTGATCTTCTGCTTCTGCAGCCAGATCTGAATACACCTAAAGGGATCCGGGATAAAGCCATGCTGGAGTTATTGTATGCTACTGGTATGAGAGTCAGCGAACTGATTCATTTGCAGGTAGATGAGGTGAATCTCCAATTAGGATATGTGACCTGCAAGGAACATGAGAAAGAAAGGATCATTCCCATTGGCAATGTGAGTCGGGATGCCTTGATCCTGTATATGGACAAGGCAAGAGATACTTTTGTTAAGGACAGTAAAGAGAAGACTTTGTTCACCAACTGCTCCGGGAAAGCAATGAGCAGACAGGGGTTCTGGAAGGTACTGAAAGGATATGCAGACGCTGCCGGAATCAAGCGGGATATTACACCGCATACCTTGCGCCATTCTTTTGCAGTACATATGCTGCAAAATGGAGCAGATATTAAAAGCGTACAGGAAATGCTTGGACATTCGGATATTTCCACAACCCAGATATACTTAAGTATGAATATGAACCGCATGCGGGATGTATATATGAAAGCCCACCCCAGACACTGATCTGAGGCGGGCTTTTATTGTAACATCAGCACAATTCAGCAATGGTGTATAACAGTTTTTCAGATTCTTCCCATCCAAGGCATGCATCTGTAATGGATTTGCCGTAGATATGAGGTGCACAGCCAATCTTCTGGTTGCCAGGTTCAATGTAGCTTTCAATCATAAGACCTTTTACAAGCTTGTGGATATCAGAATCCACAGCGCGGCTATGAAGCACTTCTCTTGCAATACGAACTTGCTGTTCGTATTGTTTGTTGGAATTGGAGTGGTTGGTATCTACAATAGTCGCCATATTTTTCAGATCTTTTGCTGAATATTTTTCGTAGAGAAGGCGCAGATCCTCATAATGATAATTGGGAATGGCTTCTCCATGTTTATTTACAGCACCGCGAAGAATCGTATGTGCATATTCGTTCCCCGATGTTTCTACTTCCCAGCCGCGGTAGATAAAACGGTGGCTTCCCTGGGCTGCAACAACAGAATTAAGCATAACGCTGAAATCACCGCTAGTAGGATTCTTCATACCGGCAGGGATATCCATGCCGCTTACAGTAAGGCGGTGCTGCTGGTCTTCTACAGAGCGGGCACCTACGGCTACGTAAGAAAGAATATCGGAAAGATAACGCCAGTTTTCAGGATAAAGCATTTCGTCAGCACAGGTAAATCCACTTTCCTGAATGGCATGTATATGCATTTTACGGATGGCGATCAGTCCGGCAAGCATGTTTGGCTTCTTCTCAGGATCTGGCTGATGAACCATTCCTTTGTAGCCTTCGCCTGTTGTACGTGGTTTATTAGTATAAACTCTTGGAATAATTAAAACTTTATCTTCAATTTTCTCCTGAACCTTACGAAGTCTTAACAGGTAATCACATACAGCATCTTCATTGTCAGCAGAGCAGGGACCGATGATGGCAAGAAACTTATCGGATTTTCCAGTTAATATATCACGGATCTCACTGTCACGTTTCTCTTTAAGAGCTTTGATCTTTGCATCAATCGGGTATTGATTGCGGATTTCGTCTGGTGTAGGTAATTTTTTGATGAATTCAAAACCCATTTTCTTTCTCCTTTGCATTTGCTATTAGTTTTTTATTATAGAACAAGTTTTTGAGAATGTCGATAGAAAAATTATCACAGTATATAAGAAAAAGTTATTGTAGTCTTGAAGCAGATGCTTGTTGCAGATGAGTAAAATACCGGATCAGGGCAATAAGATGCAGCAGAGAAAGAAGCAGTTCACCAGACAGCATACCATAAAAATAGCCTCGGATTCCCATAGCGGGAATGGCAAAGATTACAAACAGGATCCGAAGAAGAGCTCCGGACATGTTGTGGAACAGACAGCGGGAAGCTTTTCCAAGGCCATTTAGTATACTGACCATGGCGGTATTCATATACAGAAATGGGCAGATAAAAGCCAGGGAGGTAATATAGTTTCCGGCAGTAATGCTGTTAAAAAGAAAAACACCTGCAAAGTGACCGAAAAAAAGAAAAAACAGGGCACAGATACATCCAAGAAAAAGACAGCCCATGCAGGAACTGCGGACCACATAGGAAATCCTTTTTCTGTTTCCAAGTGCCTGAAGCTGAGCAATAGAAGGCATAAGCATAACTGCTGCGGAGGTGGTAAGGGCGGAAGGAAAAAGAAGAAGCGGCAGGGTCATGCCTGTAAAGACTCCATAGACCCCAAGAGCGTCTGTACGGGACAGACCATATGCCTGTAGCTGTCCGGGGATCAGCACCACTTCAATACTGCCAAGTAAGGTGAGCAATACTTTATTCAGGGTATGAGGAACCGATTCCCAAAAAAGCCGGCAGATGGATGCAAAGGGTTTATGGATGAATCTGATTTTATAGGAAGTTTTTTGAAAATGAATCCCAAGGGTAAGAAGGGATGAAAGGCAGGCAGCAATCTCTCCGCAAAGGGCACCAATGCCGGCAAGAAGCGGTGTAACCGGCTTTTTTTCTGACAGAAGGATCAGATAGACCAGGTAAGAGCTGCCAATACGCACTGCCTGTTCAAATAACTGTATGCAGGAAGGCGTTAGGGCCTGCTTCATGGAATAATAGTAACTGCTGACACAGGTATGTAGCGCACTGAGAGGAAAACAAAAAGACATAAGACAAATCAAGGGAAGGGTGGCCGGCTCTTTCAGAATCCGGACTGCAATAAAAACTGCATTTTTATATAAAATAAATGAAATACCAACAGACAAAAACATACAGATGCCTGTTCCAAGGAGAAAGGTATCTTTTGCCTGCTGATCCTTTCCAAGAGCTTGCAGTGATGCGCAGCCCCGGGAGATTACTGCCTGCATACCAAAAGCGGTCATTGCAAGCAGCAAAGCAGAAAGAGGGAGAGAAAGCTGATAAATCCCCACACCCTGTGCACCAATGGTGTGTGAAAGGAATATTCTATAAAAGAAGCCAGCCAGCCGACAAAGAAGCCCTGTACAGGTAAGAATCAATGTTCCTTTCAGAAATTGTTCCTTTGACATAACCGTACCGCCTGAATATATAATTTTTATCAGTATATTCTAAAAAGCACCTTGACAGAACGAAATGTATCTGGTAAAGTTAGGTGAAATCCAAGGAAAACACTAGGAATTAAAAAGAGGCGATAAAATGAAATTTTCCACACGGGCAAGATATGGCCTCAGGGCGTTGATTGATTTAGGCATGTACAGTGAGGCAGAGAGCGTATCTCTCCAGAGCATTGCCGACAGACAGGGGATTTCCATGGGATATCTGGAACAGCTGATGGCACTTCTTAAGAAAGCCGGTTATGTGAAGAGCAGCCGGGGAGCCTGCGGAGGATATCGTCTGGCAATGCCGGCCGGTGAGATTTCTGTGGGAGACGTTTTAAGAGTGCTGGAAGGCAGTCTGGAGGCTGTGGAGTGTGCCGGCAACGAAGACAGCGGAGGATGCACAGGCGCTGATCTTTGCGTTGCCAAATACGTATGGAAACGTATAAACGACAGTATTACACAGGCTGTGGATACAATGACCCTGGGAGAACTGATCTGCGAAAGTATTAAAGTGCAGGAAAAGAATCAGGGACAGCAAAGAGGCAATGGAGTGATCTGCCCTAACAGCCGTACAAAAAACGAAGAGTGATAGTAACTATTCAGTAGGTAGTATCTTCATTCTGTAAAGCAGTAGCAAGGAGTCTGCTTTACTATGACAGGAGGACATAGAAATGGGAAAAATGATATATCTGGACAATGCAGCAACAACAAAGACGGCACCGGAGGTTGTGGAAGCAATGCTTCCTTATTTTACAGAAATGTATGGAAATCCCTCCAGTGTATATGATTTTGCCGGAAAAAGCAAAGATGCTGTGACAAAGGGCAGAGAGCAGATCGCAAATGTTCTTGGTGCCCAAAAAGAGGAAATTTATTTCACAGCAGGCGGTTCTGAGGCTGACAACTGGGCATTAAAAGCAACTTTTGAGGCTTACAAGTCAAAAGGCAACCATATTATTACTACTAAGATCGAGCATCATGCGATTCTTCATACCTGCGAATACCTGGAAAAAGAAAGAGGGGCAAAGATCACTTATCTTGATGTGGATGAGAATGGAGTTGTAAAGCTTGATGAGCTGGAAAAGGCCATTACACCGGAGACCATCCTGATTTCTGTTATGTTTGCAAATAATGAGATCGGTACACTGCAGCCGATCAAGGAGATCGGAATGATCGCCAAAGAGCATGGCATTCTTTTCCATACAGATGCAGTACAGGCATTTGGTCAGGTTCCCATCAATGTGGATGAGCTTGGCATTGATATGCTTAGTTCCAGCGGCCATAAGCTGAATGGACCAAAGGGCATCGGTTTCCTGTACATCCGTAAAGGCGTTAAGATCCGCAGCTTTGTACATGGCGGAGCTCAGGAGAGAAAGCGCCGTGCAGGTACTGAGAATGTGCCGGGTATTGTTGGGTTTGGTGTGGCAGCAGAGCGTGCAATGCATTCCATGGCTGACCGTACTGCAAAAGAGGTCCTGGTGAGAGATCATCTGATTAGCCGGATCACCAGTGAAATCCCATATGTAAAATTAAACGGACATCCAAAGAAGAGACTTCCAAACAATGTAAACGTAAGCTTCCAGTTTGTGGAAGGAGAGTCTATGCTTCTGATGCTGGACAGCTTTGGTATCTGTGCATCCAGCGGTTCTGCCTGTACATCCGGATCCCTGGATCCTTCCCATGTACTTCTGGCAATCGGACTGCCTCATGAGATCGCACACGGTTCCCTCCGTCTCACCTTAAGCGAAGAGACTACCATGGAAGATGCAGATTTTGTTGTGGATAAGTTAAAGGATATTGTGGCGAACTTAAGAAGCATGTCTCCATTATATGAAGATTTCATAAAAAAACAGAACAAATAAAGAAGCTAAATCTAAAAAAAGTGTAAAAGCACTTGTCAGGAGGAAAAAAACATGTATAGTGATAAAGTAATGGATCATTTTCAGCATCCCAGAAATGTGGGAGAGATTGAGAACGCAAGCGGTGTTGGTACAGTTGGCAATGCTAAATGTGGCGACATTATGAGAATCTTTCTGGACATTGATGAGAATACACATATTATAAAGGACTGCAAATTCAAGACCTTTGGCTGTGGTGCTGCAGTAGCGACCAGCAGTATGGCAACTGAGATGGTAAAAGGCAAGACCATCGAAGAAGCCATGGAAGTTACCAATAAGGCGGTTATGGAAGCACTTGACGGACTTCCGCCAGTAAAGGTACACTGTTCCCTTTTGGCTGAGGAAGCCATCCATGCTGCATTATGGGATTATTCACAGAAGCATGGCATCAAGATCGAAGGATTAAAGAAGCCAAAGAGTGATATCCATGAGGGAGAAGAGGCTGAGGAAGAGGAGTATTAATCTCTTCCCAGGCCCAAGATACAGGTGAGGCTGCAGTCGTTATAGTCTATCTCAGTCGAGAAGACTCCCACCTCTTTCAGGTGTTGAGTAACTGCTCGACTTGAAGTGAGAAGATTCATCTTAAATTCGAGGCAAAAGAGATAAAAAGAAAAAGGGTAACTGTTTTGCAGGCAGTATTCATTCAGGTGATCTGGAAAGTTTTTGCATTGCAGATGCCAGTGTGTGAAACAGTTACGAAAAAGGAAAATAACGATGACAGGACTTACAAATCAACAGGTTCAGGAACGAATCGATGCAGGCAAAGTAAATGCAAATGAGAATCCTAATACCAGGACATATAAGCAGATTATCCGGGAGAATACGCTGACATTTTTCAACTTTCTCAATCTGGTGCTTCTTGTCCTGGTTCTTTTAGTGGGATCATATAAGAATTCCATGTTCGTCGGGATCATCATTGTCAATACAGTGATCGGTATCGCTCAGGAGATCCGTGCAAAGAAGACCCTGGACAAGCTGGCAATCCTTACTGAGAGCAAAGCAGTGGTGCTGCGGGAAGGACAGAAGTGGAGTGTTCCTACAGATCAGCTTGTTCTGGATGACATTCTGTTTCTGAAGACCGGGGATCAGATCCCAGCGGATGCCAGAGTGCTTGAGGGAAGTATTGAGGTAAATGAATCTCTCCTTACAGGTGAGGCAGACAATCTGACCAAGAATCCTGGGGACGATCTTTTTTCCGGAAGCTTTGTCACAGCAGGAGAGGCTTGCTGTCAGATTGTTCATGTAGGGAAAGACAATTATGCGTCACAGATCACCAGTGAAGCAAAGGAGTTTAAAAGGCATAATTCTGAACTGCGTAATTCCCTGAATGCGATCCTGAAGGTGATCAGTATTATTATTGTACCTATGGGAATGCTGCTGTTTTACAAGCAGTATTATATAGCAGGTGATAATATCCGGGATGCAGTGGTAAATATGGCTTCTGCAGTTCTTGGGATGATCCCGGAAGGGCTTGTTCTGCTTACCAGTGTGGCATTGACTTTGGGAGCATTGAACCTTACCAGGAAGAATACATTGGTGCAGGAATTGTATTGTATTGAGACGCTTGCCAGGGTAGATACCTTGTGCTTGGATAAGACAGGCACCATCACCTCCGGTTCTATGAAGGTACAGGAAGTGGTTTCTTATAAGATGGTTTTAAAACGGACTGAAGATACCGGGAAGACAGAAGAAGTTTTGCCTGCCCTGCCTGTTGCTGTGGCAGATACAGCCAATGCAATTCCAGTTGAAATAGATACAGCTGAAACCAATATAGTTGAAGCAGATGCAGAGCAGCCTGTGGTTCAGCTGTCAAATCCAGAAACAGCTGAAGACTCAGAAGAAAGCCAGGAAGAGATCCGCCATATCATGGGTAATCTGCTTTATGTGCTGAAAGATAAAAATGCTACAGCTGAGGCCTTAAATCATTACTTTACAAAGAAGAATGATTTGAAGGTTTCCCATGTGATTCCTTTTTCCTCAGACAGGAAATATAGTGGTGCTGTATTTGAAGGAGAAGGCACATATTTGATGGGAGCAGCACAGTTTTTGTTTCCAGAAGGAAATCAGCCGCTTCTGGATGTCTGTGCAGTTTATGGTGCACAGGGTCTTAGAGTGCTGGTGCTTGCAGCCAGCAAAGAGGAAAGCACAGGTACAGAGCTTCCAAAAGATCTGAAGCCTTTGGCACTTTTTCTTCTTACAGATGTGATCCGTGAGGATGCACCAGAAACGCTGGCATTTTTTGACAGCCAGGGTGTGGATCTTAAGGTGATTTCAGGAGATGATCCGGTTACGGTTGCTGCCATTGCAAGAAAGGCAGGACTTAAGGATGCGGATCATTATATAGATGCTACTACGATCACCACACCGGAGCAGATGGAAAAGGCAGTGGCAGAGTGTTCTGTATTTGGAAGGGTAACACCCCAGCAGAAAAAAGAAATGGTGCTGGCCTTGAAGAAACAGGCGCATACAGTAGCTATGACCGGGGATGGTGTGAATGATGTACTTGCCCTGAAAGAGGCTGACTGTAGTGTAGCAATGGCAGAGGGTAGTGATGCTGCTAAGAATATTGCAAATATAGTGCTTCTGGATTCTAATTTTTCTGCTATGCCGGATATTGTGAACCAGGGAAGGCGTGTGGTAAATAATATTCGTACAGCAGCATCCATGTTTCTGATCAAGACGATTTTTTCGGTGCTGCTTTGCCTGATCACAATTTTCTGGGGGGATGCTTATCCTTTTGAACCAATTCAGATGTCTCTGATCAGCACCTGCGCCGTGGGGATCCCTACGTTCCTGCTTGCACAGGAAAATAATTTTAACAGGATCCAGCAGGGCTTTCTACGGTATGTATTTATGAATGCCTTTCCGGCAGCAGTTACGATTACAGGCTGTGTATTTACTATTATGCTTGTATGCCAGAATGTATATCATTCTAATGAGATGCTGAACACAGCCTGTGTGCTTGTTACAGGATGGAATTATATGGCAGCGCTGAAGACGGTTTATGCACCGTTGAACCGGTACCGTAAAGTGATCATTTACGGTATGCAGTTTATCTTTTTTGCAGCTGCGGTGATCCTGCAGAAGCTTCTTGCCCTGGGTGCATTGGAGTTTGGTATGATTATCCTTGTGTTTATCCTGATGACATTTTCACCGGTATTGATCGACGTGATCACAGCATGGATCCACACACTTTACGTAAAACTTGAAGAAAGAGAAGAAAGAGAAGAAAGAGGTTTTCTCTCCCTTCTCTTTGAGAAAATACAGAAATAATGGGATTGATCAATCGATCAAAGCTTCAGGAACTGAGGCTTTCGTCCGCAAAAAACAGTGTAATATGTGAAGCCGCAGTCTGCTAAAAGGTCTGCGGCTTTTTCAAAGCCGTAAGCTACTTTGGACGGATCATGTGCATCAGCTCCGATGGTAACAATCTCTCCGCCAAGCTCACGGTAGCGCCGGATCACCTGGCTGCATGGATTAGGCTCTCCAAGACCATAATGATAGCCACCAGTATTAAGCTCAAGTCCTACCTGACTGCGGATCAGCTGCTTCAGGATCTCATCCAGGATATCCTGAAAACGTCCATATGAGTAGGAGGCATTTTGCCCTGGGCCGTATCGGACAATATAGTCCAGATGGCCGTAAACATCCATCTGGTCAAATACAGAAAGATTCTCCAGGATAGATTCAAAGTATTCCATATAGCAGCGGGTAACTTTACGTCCCTTATAAAACTCCGGATAGTATGGGTCCTGACCATGTACCACATGGGAGGATCCGATCACAAAATCAAAGGGATGATCTTCTAAAAGCTGTCGGAACTGCTGGGCCAGATGAGGCTGAAGTCCGATCTCGATCCCAAAATGGATCTGCAGATCCTGGCTGTATTTCTCTTTCAGGTGATGCAGCCTGGCATGATAAGCCGGGATATCAAGGTCAAAAGTCAGGCCGTCCGGATCAGCAGGATAGTCCGGATCAAAGTGTTCTGTAAAGCAGATGCCGGAAAGATTTCTGGAAATGGCTGCCTGGATCATGTCCTCCATTGGTGTTTCTGAATCTGCAGAAAATGAAGAGTGCATATGGCAGTCCCACAGGATCTGGTTCTTCATGGCTGAAAACTCCTTTCATTTGAACATACTTCTTTATTGTAGCATAAGTTTAGGAAGTTTTTACAGATGATTGTAAGGTTTTTTCTAAAATGCTCTTGAATTTTTGTTTGGAATTAGGTACAATATGCCGTAGGTTGATGTTTCTTTAACAAAGGTACATCATAATTTACCATTTAATTCATAGGAGGAATTTATCATGGCAGTAAAAGTTGCAATTAACGGTTTTGGACGTATTGGTCGTCTTGCATTCCGTCAGATGTTCGGAGCAGAGGGATTTGAAATCGTTGCTATCAACGATTTAACATCTCCTAAGATGCTGGCTCACTTATTAAAATATGATTCCACACAGGGAAGATACGCTCTTGCAGATACAGTTAAAGCTGGCGAGGATTCCATCACTGTTGACGGAAAAGAGATTAAAATCTATGCAAAAGCTAACGCTGCTGAGCTTCCATGGGGAGAGATCGGTGTAGACGTTGTTCTTGAGTGCACAGGTTTCTATACATCCAAAGACAAAGCACAGGCTCATATCGATGCTGGTGCTAAGCATGTTATCATTTCCGCTCCGGCTGGAAACGATCTGAAGACTATCGTTTACAATGTAAACCATGAGACTCTTACAAAAGAGGATCACATCATTTCTGCAGCTTCCTGTACAACAAACTGCTTAGCTCCAATGGCTAAAGCATTAAATGACCTTGCTCCGATCAAATCCGGTATCATGTGCACAATCCACGCTTACACAGGCGATCAGATGACACTTGACGGACCGCAGAGAAAAGGCGATCTGAGAAGATCCCGTGCAGCTGCAGTTAATATCGTTCCGAACAGCACAGGTGCTGCAAAAGCTATCGGTCTGGTTATCCCAGAGCTGAACGGCAAACTGATCGGTTCCGCACAGCGTGTACCGACCCCAACAGGTTCCACTACTATCCTTACAGCAGTTGTTGAAGGAAATGTAACAAAGGATCAGATCAATGCAGCTATGAAAGCAGCTTCCAATGAGTCCTTCGGATACAACGAGGACGAGATCGTATCCAGCGATATCGTTGGTATGAGATTTGGTTCTCTGTTTGATTCTACTCAGACAATGGTTCTTCCACTTGAGAATGGCACAACAGAGGTTCAGGTTGTTTCCTGGTATGACAATGAGAACTCCTACACAAGCCAGATGGTTCGTACAATCAAACATTTTGGTAAACTGCTGAACGCTTAATTTCCGGCAGAGTAGGGTTTTAGTGCTGTAAAGCATACAAATAGACTCAGAGAAGGGTCCGGTCTGTATAGGACCGGGCCTTTTTGTCTGTATAAAGTTAAAAGGAGGCATAACAAGATGCTGAATAAGAAATCTGTTGATGATATCAACGTAAAAGGCAAGAAAGTCCTTGTAAGATGCGACTTTAATGTACCTCTTCAGGATGGTAAGATCACAGACGAGAACCGTCTGGTGGCAGCTCTTCCTACAATCAAGAAGCTGATCGCTGACGGTGGAAAGGTTATCCTTTGCTCCCACCTGGGTAAGCCGAAGGGAGAGCCGAAGCCAGAATTATCACTTGCACCGGTTGCAGTACGTCTTTCTGAGCTTCTGGGACAGGAAGTTAAATTTGCAGCAGATCCTGAAGTAGTAGGACCAAATGCAAAAGCAGCAGTAGAAGCTATGAAGGACGGAGATGTGATCCTTCTTGAGAATACACGTTATCGTGCAGAAGAGACAAAGAATGGTGACGAGTTCAGCAAGGAACTTGCATCTCTTTGCGATGTGTTTGTTAACGATGCATTTGGTACAGCTCACAGAGCACACTGCTCTAACGTAGGTGTTACCAAATATGTTGATACAGCTGTTGTTGGATATTTAATGCAGAAAGAGATTGATTTCCTTGGCAATGCAGTAAATAACCCGAACAGACCGTTTGTTGCAATCCTTGGCGGTGCTAAGGTATCCAGCAAGATTTCCGTTATCAACAACCTTCTTGACAAGGTAGATACCCTGATCATCGGCGGTGGTATGTCTTACACATTCTCTAAAGCAATGGGCGGACACATCGGAACTTCCCTTTGCGAGGATGATTATCTTCAGTATGCACTGGATATGATGAAAAAAGCAGAAGAAAAAGGCGTTAAGCTTCTTCTTCCTGTAGACAATAGAATTGGAGATGCTTTCTCTAATGACTGCAATATCAAGGTTGTGAAACGTGGCGAGATCCCGGATGGATGGGAAGGTATGGATATCGGACCGGAGACAGAGAAGCTGTTCGCAGATGCTGTAAAAGATGCTAAGACAGTTGTTTGGAACGGACCGATGGGATGCTTTGAGATGCCGAACTTTGCTCATGGTACTGAGGCTGTTGCAAAGGCTCTGGCTGATACAGATGCAACAACCATTATCGGTGGCGGTGATTCCGCAGCAGCAGTTAATATCCTTGGATATGGCGATAAGATGACACACATCTCCACAGGTGGCGGTGCATCTCTTGAGTTCCTGGAAGGCAAAGAGCTTCCTGGAGTAGCTGCAGCTAACGATAAATAGGCATTGAATACTTAATGAGGGCAAGCCGTAGGTGCAGGCCGAATTTAGTATGAAAGCCCACCTGGACACTTAATGAAAGCGAACCGAAGGTGAAGCTTGAATTTTGTGGACATGGTGATTCCAATAATACAAGCACTTAATGAGTGCAAAAGGAGATATATAAAATGTCTAGAAAGAAAATCATTGCCGGCAACTGGAAGATGAACATGACTCCAAGTGAGGCAGTTAAATTAGTAGAGACTTTAAAGCCATTAGTAGTAAATGATGAGGTAGACGTAGTATTCTGCGTACCTGCAATCGATATCCTTCCTGTAGTTGAGGCTGCAAAAGGATCCAACATCCAGGTTGGTGCTGAAAATATGTATTTTGAGGAGAAAGGTGCTTACACAGGCGAAATTTCCCCGAACATGCTGGTTGATGCCGGAGTTAAATATGTTGTTCTTGGACATTCTGAGAGAAGAGAGTATTTCGCAGAGACAAGCGAAACTGTAAACAAGAAAATGCTGAAAGCATTCGAGCACGGTATCACTCCGATCATGTGCTGCGGCGAGACTCTTACACAGAGAGAGCAGGGTGTGACTATGGACTTTATCCGTCAGCAGGTAAAGGTTGGATTCCAGGGTGTGACTGCGGAGCAGGCTAAGACTGCTGTGATCGCTTATGAGCCGATCTGGGCTATCGGGACAGGTAAGACAGCTACTACAGAGCAGGCACAGGAAGTATGCGCTGGCATCCGTGCATGCATCGCTGAGATTTATGATGAGGCTACTGCAGCTGAGATCCGTATCCAGTATGGCGGTTCTGTAAATGCAAAGACAGCTCCTGAACTGTTTGCACAGGCTGACATTGATGGTGGTCTTGTTGGCGGTGCTTCTCTGAAACCAGAGTTTGGCGATATCGTAAACTACAAGAAATAAGAATCAGCGGTTTGTGATCGCTGTATCTGAATAAGAAATAATGAAATGCCCCTATATACGGTGGCAATCAGTAGATTTTACTGATTGGACTGTTATAGGGGCGTTTTTGTAAAGTGTTATATTCGTAAAGAAAGCGAAGAAACTCCGGAGCTATTCTCCGAAAACCTGTGTATGCAGTTTACGGCCTGTGGGTGTGGCTGCAAGACCACCATCAGCAGTTTCTTTTAAGGCGGCAGGCATAACGTCGCCAATCTTTTTCATACTCCAGATCACTTCGTCTGCAGGAATAGCACTTTTGATCCCTGCAAGAGCCAGTTCCGCAGCTGTAAAAGCACCGGTAACTCCGGAAGCATTCCGTTTGATACAGGGGATTTCTACAAGACCGGCTACAGGGTCACATACAAGGCCCAGAATGTTTTTCAGGGCAATGGCGACAGCAGAACCTACCATTTCCGGTGTTCCCCCGGCAAGTTCTACAATAGCGGCAGCGGCCATGGCAGATGCAGAACCACACTCCGCCTGGCAGCCACCTCTGGCTCCTGCCAGAGAAGCATTGTTGGCAATTACCATTCCTATGGCAGAAGCAGTGAAAAGGGACATAACGCACTGCTTTTCAGACAGGTGTTTTTCTTCTTCCATAGTCAGGACAGCAGCTGGAAGAATCCCACAACTTCCGGCTGTAGGGGCCGCCACGATCCGGCCCATGGAAGCATTCAGTTCAGAAACAGCCAGTGCACGGTAAAGTGCACCGCCAATCAGAGAACCGGTAAGGTTCTCTTTTTTTTCTACAGATCGTTTCATTTTCCAGGCGTCGCCTCCTGTAAGACCACTGGTACTTCTCAGGTCTTTGGCACAGCCAGGTGTGATACAGGATTTCATTACCTGGTAATTATTCAGCATTTTCTTATAAAGTTTCTGCTGGGAAAGTTCCATTTGTTGTGCCTGCTGGTTTAATACCAGGGAAGAAATGGTGACTTTATTTTTGATGGCTTCCTGTATCAGCTGGGACACAGAAGAATAGTTAAGCTCCATGAGAAAGAAAACCTCCTGTTACAATTTTCAATAGATGCCCATGCCTGAGCACACAACTTTTGATGTGGCAATCATTAAATTGGCTGCAGCATAATGCTGGAATAAATATTGGGAAGCCCCTGGATCTTTTCGTTGATGGCAGTCCCAAGATTGCCGTCCACTTCAATGGTCATGACGGCCTGTCCGCCTCTGGATTCCCTGGAAAGCCGGAAATTACAGATATTGACTCCATAGCCTGCCACCAGTTCAGTAACAGCGGCAATCGTACCGGGAGCGTCTTTGTGTAGAATGATCAGTGTAGTCTTTTCACCGGTAAGGGAAACTTCCATTCCATTAATCCGTGTAACAAGAATATTTCCACCACCTGTACTGCTTCCAAGCAGGGATACCTGCTTTCCGTCTTTCCCGATCAGAGTGATCTGTGCAGTGTTAGGATGAGCACCATCGATTTCTCCTGTTGTGATGGTAACGGCAAGTCCCTGTTTCCTGGCTTCATCCAGAGAAAAACGGATTCGTTCATCATCTGTCTGCATACCCAGGATGCCTGCCACCAGTGCTTTGTCTGTACCATGGCCTTTGTATGTTTTTGCAAAAGATCCATGGAGAAGTATGTTGGCAGATACCGGTTCCTGGCCAAGAAGAGCACGGGTGACAAGACCGATCCTGGCGGCTCCGGCTGTGTGAGAACTGGAAGGGCCGATCATAACAGGTCCTAAAATGTCAAATACATTCATAAGATAACCTCTCAATTCATATTGCAGCGGTTTCAGAGTATATATTCCCTAAACGAACGGAACAGCTGCAGTTTTTTATTCAGTTCAGTCCTGCTTTCATTATATCCACAAATTGAGAAATAAAAAAGGATTATTTTCAGAAAAAAGAAAGAATTTCAAGATTTTTCGTAGATGAAATCAGACTATTTTAGATGATAAAGTCACGTGACATAGGAAACTTATAAAATGCAGTGGGAATTACAGTGAATGAAATAGACCATATTGCTCTAATGACAGGTGCAAAACAAAAAAGGAATAGGATACGGAAATGCAAACAAAAATACAGATAGAGAACTGTAGTATTAATGCTTTTGCAAAGGTGGATCCGGAACATGCTCTACAATGTCTTCAATGTTGCAGTCCAGGATAGTGCATATACGATCCAGAGTATAGATTTCTATGTTTTTATTCTTACGGAAACGATCCAGCAGTGAGCGGTCGATCCCGTAGTAAGTATAAAGTGCGTACTGGGAAATGCCACGCTTTTTCATTGTTTCCCATAAGCGGTCATATTTTATCATATAGACATACCGTCCAATTTGTTCTTGATATAAGGTAATTATCAATGTAAAATTGTATTAATCATAGTGTGTATATAACTACCCTATTAGCAGGAAAAGGAGAAGATGTTTATGAAGATATGTAAAAGAATTGTGGCTGTGGCTATTACTATGTTTTTTTCTTTTTTGTTGTTTTCTCTTTTGACAGTGGGTATTCCGGAAGAGTGCATAGAATCGGGATACAGGATCAAAGCCGGATTTCTGTCTTTTGGGATATGTTTTCTGGTGTATGGATGTTTTTGCTATATTGGTTTTCTACAGCGTCAGTTGGAGGAAGAAGTAAAGAAAAATGAACATGTTTGAACTGAACAGTGCCTGTTTTCAAGGCTCTCATGCTTGACAAATCCCTGTTTCTGCCATACTATTAAAGGCGCAGCAGATCCATCTGTGTTTTTACAGACAGCGCAGCGGATCTTAAGTAGAACGCTGTGTACAGTAAGAATACAAAAAGGGGGACTCCGATGGAAGAAAGAGTCATAAAAGCAGCCCTTTTGGGGCTGGGCACTGTTGGAACAGGTGTATATAAAGTATTGAAAAACCAGGAAGAAGAGATGACAGCAAAGCTTGGATGCAAGGTGAAGATTTCCCGGATCCTTGTGCGAAATCTTGAAAAAGCTGCCAGGAAGCTGGGAGATGATTCTCTTCTTACCAATGACTGGAAGGAGATCGTTGCCGATCCTTCCATAGAGATCGTCATCGAGGTAATGGGCGGCATCCATCCTGCAAAAGAGTACATTCTGGATGCGCTTAAGGCTGGTAAGCATGTGGTGACTGCTAATAAAGACCTGATCGCAGTACATGGACGGGAGCTTCTGGAAGCTGCTGGGGAGACGAAAGCAGACTTTATGTTTGAAGCAGCGGTAGCAGGAGGCATTCCCATCATTGGGCCGCTGAAGCAGAGTCTTGCCGGCAATCATATGACAGAGGTTATGGGTATTGTAAATGGTACTACCAACTTTATACTCACCAGGATGACCCAGGATGGTATGGAATTTAAGGATGCTCTTGCCCTTGCTACAGAGCTTGGGTATGCAGAGGCAGATCCTACCGCAGATATTGACGGACTGGACGCAGGGCGGAAGGTGGCAATTCTTGCTTCTGTTGCATTTAATTCCAGAGTTGTGTTTGATGATGTGTATATTGAAGGAATTACCAAGATTTCTGCAAAGGATATCCGTTATGCAAAAGAGATGGGATGCGATATAAAGCTTCTTGGTGTGGCAAGGAATACAGAAGAAGGGGTAGAGGCATATGTGTGCCCTATGTTGATCCCAAGTACTCATCCGCTGGCTACAGTAAATGATTCCTATAATGCAGTATTTGTTCATGGAGATGCTGTGGAGGATGCCATGTTCTTTGGACGAGGTGCAGGAGAAATGCCTACAGCAAGTGCTGTTGTGGGGGATATTTTTGAGATCGTACGCAATATCCTGGCAGGATGCTGCGGACGGATCGGATGTACCTGCTATAAGCAGCTTCCAGTGAAAAAAATGGAAAGCACCTATAATCGGTATTTCCTCAGACTCCATGTGGAAGACAAGTGTGGTGTGCTGGCTGAGATGACAGAGGTTTTTGCAAAATATCATGTAAGTGTTGCACAGATCATTCAGAAAGAGCGCAAGGATGATGACTGTGCAGAAGTAGTTGTGATCACTGCAAAAGTACGGGAGGGCGATTTCAAGACAGCTATCCAGGAATTATCTAACCGTGCTTCTGTGAAACGGATTTCAAAGACAATCCGTGTATATGGAAATTGACATGCGAAAGGAGAAATTATGAGTAAAAAACCAACCGTATTAATGATTCTTGATGGTTATGGATTAAATGAAAGACATGACGGAAATGCAGTATATGAGGCTGCTACTCCTGTGATGGATAAGTTGATGGCTCAGTATCCATTTGTCAAAGGAAACGCCAGTGGACTGGCAGTAGGTCTTCCGGAAGGCCAGATGGGTAACTCCGAGGTTGGACATATGAATATGGGCGCAGGCCGTATTGTATATCAGGAACTTACAAGGATCACAAAAGAGATCCAGGATGGTGACTTCTTTAAGAATGAAGCACTTCTTACAGCTATGAAAAATGCAAGAGACAACGATTCTGCCATTCATTTCATGGGACTTCTTTCTGATGGCGGTGTGCATAGCCATATCACGCATCTGTTCGGACTTCTGGAAATGGCCAAAAGAGAAGGCCTGAAAAAGGTTTATGTACATTGCTTCCTTGATGGCCGTGATACACCGCCTGCATCAGGAAAAGGATATATTGAAGAACTTCAGAAGAAGATGGATGAGATCGGTGTAGGACAGATCGGTGTTGTATCCGGACGTTATTATGCAATGGACCGTGATAATCGCTGGGATCGTGTGGAGCTGGCTTACAAGGCTCTTACAAAGGGTGAAGGCGTAGAAGGCACAGATGCTGCACAGGCAGTACAGGCTTCCTATGACAATGGAAAAACAGATGAGTTTGTTCTTCCTACAGTGATTAAGAAAAATGGACAGCCGGTAGCCGTTGTTTCTGATAAAGATTCCGTAGTATTCTTTAACTTCCGTCCAGACCGTGCACGTGAGATCACAAGAGCTTTCTGTTCAGATGATTTTACAGGCTTTGAACGTGAGAAGAGATTGGATCTTACTTATGTATGCTTTACAGATTATGATGATACCATTCCAAACAAGCTGGTAGCTTTCCATAAGGTGGCACTTCATAATACCTTTGGTGAATATCTTGCAGCTCATAATATGACCCAGGCCCGTATTGCTGAGACTGAGAAGTATGCACACGTAACCTTTTTCTTTAACGGAGGTGTGGAAGAGCCGAATAAAGGTGAGGACAGGATCCTTGTAAAATCACCTAAGGTTCCTACTTATGATATGCAGCCTGAGATGAGCGCACCTGAGGTATGTGACAAACTGGTAGATGCCATCCGTTCACAGAAGTATGATGTGATCATTATCAACTTTGCTAATCCGGATATGGTAGGTCATACAGGTGTTGAGGCAGCTGCAATCAAGGCTGTGGAGACAGTAGATGCCTGCGTTGGAAAAGCAGTGGAAGCAGTGAAGGAAGTTGGCGGTCAGATGTTTATCTGTGCTGACCATGGTAATGCAGAGCAGTTGATCGACTATGAGACAGGTGAGCCATTTACCGCTCATACAACCAATCCGGTTCCGTTTATCCTGGTTAATGCTGATCCTAAATATACATTAAGAGAGAATGGATGCCTGGCAGATATTGTACCGACTTTGATTCAGCTGATGGGTATGGAACAGCCGGAAGAAATGACAGGAAAATCTCTTCTGGTCCAGAAATAATCCAGGATTTTATTATACACACAATTCACAAAAATTACGAAAAGATCATACTGAAAATACGCGAAAAAGCCCTTGCGGAAGCAGGGGCTTTTTGCTATAATCTCTCTGCTATTATGGATACACAGCAAAAATATACGGTTTTGGACAAATGTCTGTATAAGGAGGAATAAACATGCGGACAGATATGACTGCAGGAAAGCCGATGAAAATCTTACTGGATTTTACCATTCCAGTGTTTATCGGAAATGTATTTCAGCAGTTTTACAACATGGTAGATGCTATCATTGTAGGAAAGTTTGTGGGCACGAAGGCATTGGCAGCGGTTGGTTCCACAGGGACTATCATGTTTTTAATCCTTGGATTTCTGACTGGCCTTACCGCTGGCTTTACGGTTCTTACAGCACAGAAATTCGGTGCAGGGAAAATGGATGAAATGCGTCAGACAGTAGGAAATGCTGCGCTTTTGTCTATTGTTGTATCTGTAGTCATGACGGCTGTAAGTATGGCTGGAATGCACAGTCTTTTAAAGTTTATGAATACGCCGGCAGATATTTTCAAAGATGCCTATGCGTATATCATGATCATTTGCGGTGGGATTTTTGCGCAGGTGTTGTACAATCTTCTGGCAAGTATTCTGAGAGCACTAGGCAATAGTAAAACACCTTTATATTTCCTGATCCTGGCAGCACTTTTAAATATTGTTCTGGATCTTGTTTTTATTGTGATATTTCATATGGGGGCAGCAGGAGCAGCCTGGGCTACGGTGGTGTCACAGGGCGTTTCTGGTTTTCTGTGTCTGCTTTATATTATAAAGGCAGTGCCGGAACTGCATCTTTCCAGGGATGATTGGAAATACCGTCCCTATCTGGCAAAGAATCAGATCAGCGTAGGGATTCCCATGGGGCTTCAGTATTCCATTACAGCCATTGGGGCAATGATGGTGCAAAGTGCATTGAATATCTTGGGAGCCTATGCAGTTGCTGCATTTACAGCCGGGCAGAAAGTGGAAAATATATTTTCACAGGCATATGTGGCCCTGGGCACAGCAATGGCTACTTATAATGCACAGAATGTAGGAGCAGGAAATGTGCAAAGAGTGCGGGAAGGTTTTCGCAGTGCCAATATCATAGGAGTGTCCTATGCCATTATTACCGGTGCAATATTGATCTTCTGGGGGAAATATTATGCATATCTTTTCATTTCAGATAATATCGATTCTGTACTGCCTATGGTGGATACATATGTAAAATGTGTGGGATTTTTCACGATTCCTCTGCATTTTGTAAATGTGCTTCGAAACGGGATCCAGGGTATGGGATATGGCCTTCTGCCTATGATGTCCGGTGTGGCAGAGCTTGTGGGCAGAGGTGTGACAGCTGTGGTGGCTGCGCATAAGAAGAGCTACGCAGGAGCCTGTCTTGCAAGCCCGGCAGCCTGGATAGTGGCAACTATACTTCTGATCACTATGTATTTTTATGTGATCAAAGATACAGAAAGAAAACTTGGGAGAACAACAAATGATTGATTTACATTGTGATACAGTATCAAAACTGGCATCGGTTTTTCACAGGGGAGATCTGATGCATAATCCATACAGTGTGGATGTGGAACGGCTTGAGAAGGCAGGAGCACTGATACAGTGTTTTTCTACTTTTTTTGATGTAGGTAAATATGGAACCACCAGGCGGGATGAAAAGGCATATGTAACTGCTAATCATATGATCGATGTGTTTGAGAAAAATTTCAGACTGTGCCATGATAAAGTTATTTTTGTAAAAAAATGTGAGGATATCCGGCAGTGTATGGACACCGGCAAAACAGGGGCACTTTTAACAATGGAGGATGGGACTCCTGTAGGAAACAGTCTGGAAAAACTGCAGCATTTTTACAACAGAGGGATTCGCCTGATCACACTGACCTGGAATTATGAGAATGAGATCGGATATCCTAATTCCAATGATCCAGGAGTGATGGCCAGCGGTCTGAAAAGCTTTGGATTTCAGGCACTGGAAGAAATGAACCGCTTAGGCATCATTGTGGATGTTTCGCATTTGTCTGATGGTGGATTCTGGGATGTGGCAAAGCATACTCAGAAGCCTTTTATTGCATCTCACAGTAATGCAAGATCCATTACTGTTCATCCACGTAATCTTACAGATAGTATGATCACAGCGATTGCTGAAAAAGGTGGCGTGATCGGCCTGAACTTTTGCCCGGATTTTCTGGGAACAGACGGGAAAAGCAGTATAGCCCATATGCTTCAGCATATCCGACATATTTATCAGGTAGGTGGCGAAGATGTGCTGGCTTTGGGAACGGATTTTGATGGCATAGAGGGAAAGCTGCAGATCAAAAGCTGTGATGAATTGTACAAGCTTCGAGAAGCTCTTCTCCAGCACAAAATGCCAGAGCGGGTGATTGATAAAATGTGGCAGGGAAATGCATTGCGTGTTATGAAAGATATTCTGTAAAGCGGTAAAGAGAGATTACAAAAACGAACTGACTAAAGGATAAAATGGATAGGTAAGGATAAAATAAAGTTATAGTTTAAGTCACATAAAAAGAGAAAGTGTGTTATAATAACAGCACGTGACATTTTATGAGAGAGTGATTGCCATTGAGGAGAGTATAGATGAGCAATAAAAAGAGAAGAAGCGGGGAAAGCCAGCCATCCATTGAAGACAGGATTAATGAAGCAATGGATCCGATCACAACAGACGAAGATGAGTATGAGGAGGAAGATTCGGAGTACGAGGACGAGTATGAAGAGGGAGACCCGGAGTACGAGGACGAGTATGAAGAGGGAGACCCGGAGTACGAGGACGAGTATGAAGAGGAAGACCCGGAGTACGAGGACGAGCATGAAGAGGAAGACCCGGAGTACGAGGACGAGCATGAAGAGGAAGACCCGGAGTACGAGGATGAGTATGAAGAGGATGTTCCTGGGCATAAGGAAGAAAAGAAGCAGCTTTCCCGGAAGCGTGTGCAGGAATCTTCATCCAGAAGGTCTGCCCGTCCAAAGAAAATCGCATATGTGCCCATCACAGATGAGGATTTGGATTCAGCAATAGTTCCCCGTAAGCATAAGAAAAAGCATAAAGGTCTGAAGGTTACAGGGATAGTAGCTGCAATGATGATCGTGTCTGCAGGCTGTGCTTATGCAGCTGTATCATACTACTATTCTAACCATTTTTTTCGTGGAACACAGATCAATGGTTTGGATTGCTCAGGCAAGACAGCCTATGAGGTGGAGCAGGCCATTGCAGGGCAGGTAGAGAACTATTCTATTCAGGTCCTGGCGAGAGACCAGGAGCCTGAGAGTATTTCAGGAAGCAGTATTAATTATCAGTATGCATCAGATGGTGAGATACTGGTGCTTTTAAAAAGCCAGAAGCCGTATGAGTGGATCCGTGGTTTTTTTGAAACCAGAAGCTACACCACCAAAGAAAATGCCACCTATGATAAGACTTTGCTGCAGAATCAGGTGAAGGCATTAAGCTGTGCAAAAGAAGAGAATCAAGTAAAGCCAGAAAATGCATATGTTGCTTTAAACGGCAGTGAATTTCAGATCGTTCCTGAGACACAGGGTAGTGAACTGAAAGTAAAGGAAGCTTACAAGGTACTTGATGCGGCAGTGGCAGGCAGCCAGACTACTGTGGATCTGGGAAGTGATCCGGAGGTGTATGTTCAGGCAGCAGTTACCAGTGACAGTCCGGATCTGCAGGCTGCCAGAGATGCATATAATAATTATACAAAGGCAAGCATTACCTATACTTTTGGCGACCAGCAGGTTACGCTGGACGGAGGCACCCTGAAGGACTGGCTGGAAGTAGATGAGAAAGGTCAGCTGATCGGCGGAGATGATTCATCCTTTAAGCAGCATATTACAGATTTTGTGGCGCAGCTGGCAAAGGATCATGATACAGTTGGAACTACCAGAGAATTTCATACTACCAGCGGCCGGACAGTGTATGTATATAGCTCTGTTTATGGATGGAAGATCGACCAGGCACAGGAAGTAGAGCAGCTGACCCAGGAGATCAGCAGTGGTACTCAGACAGTCCGTGAGCCTGCATATTCAAAAAGAGCAGAATCTCACGGCTATAATGACCTGGGCAATACCTATATTGAGGTTGACCTGTCTGGACAGCATATGTATTATTATCAGGACGGAAGCATTATTTTTGATTCAGATATTGTTTCAGGGGATATGCAGTATGAGGATCGGAAGACTCCGGAAGGTATTTATACTTTGTACTGGAAGAAGAGCCCAGATGTATTAAGAGGCAAGCAGAAGCCAGACGGCACCTATGAATATGAGACACAGGTTACTTACTGGATGCCTTTTAACGGTGGCATAGGATTTCATGATGCATCCTGGCAGCCTTACTTTGGCGGTGACAGATATCTTTATGGAGGATCACACGGATGTATCAACATGCCTCCTGCCAATGCAGCGATCCTGTATAATATTATTCAATATGATGTACCGATCATTTGCTTTTATTAAGCAGGAATGGATGCATATTTAAAAAGATTGGAGAAGAACGATGGGGGAAACACTGGACATTTTTATTACTGTTGTGTCGCTGGTAGTGGGAGTTATGCTGCTTACAGGACATGGGGATTTTTTTATGAAGGGCGGAAATGCAGATTTACGGAAGAAGCTTTATGATGAAGAAAAATTACAGAGAGCTTCTGGGATCGGACTGCTTTGCTATGGTGCTGTTACAGGGATAAATATGCTTTTTCAGGGATTTACAGCATCCATTATTTATTTTGTAGTCATTCTTGTTATTTCAGCAGTTCTGATCTGGTACATTCGTACCAGATGCAGGAAATAATAACTGCCGCCAGCGGATCTACCTGCAGATCGTAAGCAGGTCCGCTGGTTTTTTTATGATATAGTCTGGATTTTCTACTGTTCCATAGCCGTAAGAGGCAAAGATAAAATCTACACCGGCCTTTTGGCATGCTTCAAAATCCCCTTTGGTATCGCCTACGTATACAGGGGCATGGAGATGATGCTTTTTTACAAGTGCCATAATGTTTTCTGCCTTGGCCTGTCCGGAGATACCTGGGCAGAGATAGTCTGTGATCATTGGGGCAAAGCCTGTCTTTTCCATAACAAGCTCAATATAGCCTGCCTGGCAGTTGCTTACAATAAAAAGAGGAAAACGACCGGACAGTTCTTTCAGTACTTCCTCCATGTTTTCGTAAACAGGTGCACCTTCCTTTTTAAGGGCTTCGTGCTCCTTTTTACACAGAATATTGATCAGCTTAAGCTGGTCTTCCTGGGAAAGCGAAGGAAAAAGCTGTCTTGAAATATCGGGAAGAAGCTGACCGAATAAGGACTTCAACATAGGGGCTGTGATCACAGTATTCAGCTGCGTATGTTCTTTCACATAATGGGTCCATGTCCTTGCTACCACTTCAGTAGCATCCCAGATAGTTCCGTCTACATCAAAAATGATTCCATCCATGAATATGTAACCTCACTTGTTTTTTGATAGCGTGTCCCAAGGTTATTCTCCCACCCTAGTGCAAGCACAGGTGGGATCAGACCTTTTGACATTGTAATCATTTTATTAGAGACAGAAGAAAAAAGCAACTACCTTTTAGGAAAAGGCATATCAGCTGGGAGTCAATCCCCCAGCTGATATAGCCTCCGGCAGGATTGCAGAGGTGCGCAGGAGAAGTATGTCATGCAATTGCATGACGCGCACCTCGCAGCAAGAATGCCGAGGCATTCTTGAATATGACTTTTATAACTTTCACATTAGGAAAAATATAACAACAAGAAGATAGGAGAAAAATGAAATACGCACATATAGTAAGAGCAATATTTCTGGAAAGACCCAATCGTTTTATTGCAATTGTGGATATCCAGGGACAAAGAGAAACTGTTCATGTAAAGAATACAGGCAGGTGTAAGGAACTGCTGATTCCGGGCACAGAAGTGATTCTGGAGAAAAGTGACAATCCGGCACGGAAGACAGCATATGACCTGGTCTGTGTTTATAAAGGAAACAGACTGATCAATATGGATTCAGCAGCACCGAATCAGGCAGCTGCAGAGTGGATACGGGAGGGAGGACTTTTTCCAGAAAAAGTAAGTGTGACAACTGAAAAAACTTTCGGTAATTCCCGTTTTGATATTTATGCAGAATCAGAAAAAAGAAAAGCATTTATAGAAGTAAAAGGCGTTACTCTTGAAGAAAATGGTGTGGTACGTTTTCCTGACGCACCTACCATAAGAGGGGTAAAGCATGTGGAGGAACTGATCCGATGTCTTGAAGAAGGATATGAGGCCTATCTTCTTCTGGTGATTCAGATGGAGCAGGTGCTTCGATTTGAACCAAACTGGAAAACACACCAGGCATTCGGAAGGGCGCTTGTGAAGGCACAGCAGGCAGGTGTGAAGATCCTGGCAAGAGAGTGTATTGTAACACCAGATGAGATGAAGATCAACAGTAAGGTGCCGGTTTTCTTGGAGGAGAGCAGTGAGTGAGCAGACAGTGAAAAAAGAAATTGTGGAGCCGCTTCTTACATGGTATAATGCAGTTAAGCGCAATTTACCATGGCGTGATAAAGATAATGCATATTATACCTGGGTATCTGAGATTATGCTTCAGCAGACAAGGGTTGAGGCAGTAAAGCCTTATTTTAATAGATTTATCAGCAGATTGCCAGATATCCAGAGCCTTGCCATCTGTCCGGAAGAAGAGCTTATGAAGCTGTGGGAAGGGCTTGGATATTATAGCAGGGTAAGGAATATGCAAAAGGCGGCAATTCAGATAGTGGAGCAGTATGACGGGCATTTGCCAAAGGATTTTGAGAAGCTTTTATCCTTAAAAGGGATTGGCCGGTATACAGCCGGTGCAATTGCTTCCATTGCTTACAGGATTCCTGTTCCTGCTGTGGATGGAAATGTGCTCCGGGTAGTGACAAGGCTTACAGAAAACCCACAGGATATTATGAAGACAGCAGTCCGTACAGAGATCGAGAAGCAGTTATCTGACATTATTCCGGTGCTGGCACCAGGGGATTTTAATCAGGCATTGATGGAGCTTGGAGCTATGGTCTGTGTACCATCAGGCTCACCTAAATGTAATATTTGTCCGGTAAAAGAGTTCTGCCGGGCATATATAAGCGGCCATCAGGAAGCATATCCTGTTAAAGCAAAGAAAAAATCAAGATCCATTGAAGAGAGGACAGTTCTGGTTATCCAGGATGGCTGCTGCACAGTACTGCGGAAGCGACCAGGGAAAGGGTTACTGGCCGGGCTTTATGAATTTCCCAATAGGCTGGGATACTATAGCAGAACACAGGTCCTGTCCTATGTGAGAGACTTGGGGTTGGATCCCTTATATATTCGTGAACTTCCTGATTCCAAGCATATCTTTTCTCATATTGAGTGGAGAATGAAAGCTTATCAGATCAAGGTGGCTTCATTGGACGGAGAACTGACACAGGATTTTTTCTTTGCAGGACGAGAGGAAACACAGCAACATTATGCCATACCGTCTGCATTCGGGGCATATTTAAAATATTTGAGAGAAGCGTAATGATCTGGCAGACAGTATTTTGCACATAATTGCCAGGACGCTGAACAGTTATCTTAAAATATCATAAGTTACAGGTGAGGAGAATTTTATGAAGTTATTAAGTATTGCTATTCCGTGCTACAATTCAGAGGCTTATATGGAGAAATGTATCAATTCTCTCCTTCTGGGGGGAGAGGAAGTGGAGATCCTGGTCGTGGATGATGGTTCTAGTGACAGGACTGCACAGATCGCAGATGAGTATGCAGAAAAGTATCCTACTATTGTACGTGCCCTTCATCAGGAGAACGGCGGCCATGGCGCAGCGGTAAATACCGGACTTAAGAATGCTACAGGGCTTTATTTTAAGGTGGTTGACAGTGATGACTGGGTGAATCGTGAATCCTATGAGAAGATTCTCTATACTCTGGAAGAATTGGTCAAGGGATCCCACACAGTAGATCTTCTGATCAGTAACTTCGTTTATGAGAAGCAGGGAGCTGTCAAGAAAAGAGTGATGCATTATAGACATTGCTTTCCTACAGAAGAAGTTTTTACTTGGGATCAGGTAAAGCATATGCCAAAAGGCAAGTACCTGCTGATGCATTCACTGATCTACAGGACAAAGCTTCTGGTTGACTGTGGATTAGAGCTTCCCAGACATACCTTCTATGTGGATAACATTTTTGCATTTGATCCTCTTCCCTATGTGAAGACCATGTATTATGTGGATACTAATTTCTACAGATACTTTATAGGCCGGGATGACCAGTCTGTTAATGAAACAGTAATGATCCGCAGGATTGACCAGCAGATCAGAGTAAATAAGCTGATGGTGGATTCTTATACAAAGCATACGTCCATGAACAAAAGAACCAGAAAGTATATGATCAGTTATCTGGATATTATTACCACTGTTTCTTCTATTATGCTGATCCGTTCAGGCACAGCAGAGGCACTGGAAAAGAAGAAAGAGCTTTTAACATATATCAAGGATACCAACAGATCACTGTATTCAAGGCTGCGTTTTGGCCTGATGGGGAATTTCATGAACCTGCCTGGAAGAGGCGGAAGAAAGATCTCTGTAGCAGCTTACAAACTGTGTCAGAAATTCTACGGATTTAACTAAGAGATGCATTACAGACATGACAGAGTCTGTACCTGCATAAGATAAGGCAATAAGAGAGATAATGAAAGGGCTGCAACCCGGAGTGCAAAGGCATTCTTGATCCGGTGTTGCAGCCCTTATAACATACTGTGGAATCAGAATTTCCTGTGTTTTTCTTTGCTGATGCTTTCAAAAACAACTTTCTTGTGTGCATGTACAGTAGTCTTTTGCGGATAGAAAAACAGATATCCGAAAAGCGCAAGAGTGGAACCAAGGCACACATCGATTACAGAATGCTGCTTCAAAAACATGGTAGACATAATGATCAGTATAGTAAGGGTCAGAGAACCGATCCGGACACCTTTACGATCTTTTAGTGACTGACAATTGGAAAGGGACATGTGAATCGCTAGAGAATTAAACACATGGATACTGGGAAGCACATTAGTAGGTGTATCTGTTCTGTAAATAAACTTTACAAGGTCTGTAAAAATATTATCTCTGGGAAATTCATGAGGTCTTAAGTGAAGTACATTGGGATACACATAAGATACGATCAGAAAAATAGTCATTCCCATCATTAGATTAAAAATCAGCTGATAATATTCTTTTTTGTTGTTGTTCTTAAAGATGAAGTACCATATGGTCATAATCATATATGGAAACCATAACAAGTATGGAACGATAAAGTACTCACAAAATGGTATGTAACTATCAAATACAGTATCGATCACATGATATTGATAACTGAATACAGTGCGGTTCTCCAGATAATTGAACGTGATCAGATATAGAAGCGCATAAATGGCGATCACAAGGCCATGCCTGTATTTTTTAATGAATTTTATCATGTAAATTTATTCACTCCTTTTAAACGAAGAGATTATACCATAGGCATAATCACTTTTAAAGAATTGTTTTCAAGGAAAATGGAGATTTTATCGGAAATGCCACCGGATTCTCCGTCTTTGTGCACAGAAACCGGGGCACTGGTATTAATATCTATGCTTTTACAACGGAAAATATGTATGCCCTTGACGTGAACATGTTTACCGAAAAAGGCAGTAGGGAGCATCAGAAGAAGCTTCAGCTTGCTCATGCCTTCAGCTGTGATCACATCCAGCATACCATCCTGGGGACTGGCATCCGGACAGAATTTAAAACCGCCTCCTTCATATTTCTGGTTCATAACTGCAGTAAAATATACATTGTCATAGTGGTATATCCTGTCTCCATCCATATGTAACGTCATGGAGAAAAGATGAAGGAACATCAGCTTTTTTAAAGCTATAAAAAGATAGATCAGCTTGCCAAGGTGCAGACGGTTGAAAATCTTTTTGAAGGGAGTAGAAAGCACCTCCTGACATACTGCTGCGTCATACCCCATCCCGGCACTGATACCAAATCGGTATTTACTGCCCTCTGAAGAAATACAGGGAACATCCATCTCCATGATCCGATCCTGGCGGATAATGGAAGTAAGGGCCGCATCCGGATCCTTGGGAAGGGCCATGCCTCTACAGAAATCATTTCCTGAACCGGTGGGAATATAGCCGAAGATCACACTGCGAAGATCACTGATCCCGGTAAGTACCTCATAAATGGTACCGTCTCCGCCTACTGTCACCAGTGTTACAGGAGCATCTGGAGTACCAAGACTGCTGATTTGTCTGGAAAGAGTGGTGGCATGTCCTACGTGCTCTGTAAGATAACTGCGAAATTCAATATTCTGCTGAAGCAGCCGCGCCCGCAGGTTGTTCCAGATACACTTGCCCATGCCAGATCTGGATTTGGGGTTCACTATAAAGTAATACATTTTTCTCTCCCTGTGTTTACTGCTTTTTTATTATCCACTGATAGGTAAAATCATATGGATGCAGATCTTTTGATCCTGGCATCATAATAACATTGTAACATCTGATTTACAAATGGTTTTTTCTTTAGATTTATGAAAAAAGTGTAAAGTACAGAGTATACCCGGTGACTGCAGAGGCTGATAAGTTAGACGGCAAAAATCACAGGAAACGTTCTTTTAAGCCTTGCTGGAATTATAGCTGCGGATATGGTATACTGCAAAAAAGAGAGCTTGATCAGGGAGTGAGAGAATGAAGTCTTTAGTAATTGCAGAGAAACCCTCTGTAGCCAGAGATATTGCCAGAGTTTTGCACTGCGGCAAGAAGGGCAATGGGATGCTGGAGGGAGACCGATATATTGTTACATGGGCACTTGGACATCTTGTGACGCTGGCAGATCCGGAGGAATATGACCGCAAGTATGAAAAGTGGGAGATGGGCACCCTGCCTATGCTTCCGGAGTATATGCGTCTGGTGGTGATCCGGCAGACTGCCAAGCAGTTCGGGGCTGTGAAGACCCAGCTTTACCGAAAAGATGTAGACCAGGTGATCATTGCCACAGATGCAGGCCGTGAGGGGGAACTTGTAGCCAGGTGGATTCTTGATAAGACAGGGTGTACCAAGCCTATCCGCAGGCTGTGGATCTCATCCGTAACAGACAAAGCGATCAAAGAGGGATTTTCCAGCCTGAAGGATGGACATGATTACGATTATCTGTATCAGGCTGCAGCAGCCAGAGCAGAGGCAGACTGGCTGGTGGGCATCAATGGTACTAGGGCACTGACCTGCAAGTATAATGCCCAGCTGTCCTGTGGACGGGTTCAGACTCCTACGCTTGCCATGATTGCACAAAGGGAAGAAGAAATTAAAGAATTTGTACCAAAAGAATATTATGGACTGACCCTGACGGCAGGTAATATCCGATGGACTTGGAAAGATTCCAAAAGTGGCAGCTTTCGTTCTTTTCAACAGGAAAGACTTGTAAAGCTGGCAAAGGAAGTTGCAAATACATCCCTTCAGGTGGTGTCTGTAGAGAAAAAGGCGAAAAAAACAATGGCGCCAGGTCTGTATGACTTAACAACCCTTCAAAGGGAAGCCAATCAGAAGTTTGGTTTTTCTGCGAAAGAAACGTTAAATATCATGCAGCGCCTTTATGAGAATCATAAGGTACTTACATATCCAAGAACAGATTCCAGGTATATAGGAAAGGATATCGTGCCTACTTTAAAGGAAAGACTGAAGGCCTGTGGTACAGGTCCTTACCGAAAATTGGCAGGTGCTTTGCTTACACGGCCTATTCAGGCAAGTACCAGTTTTGTGGATGACAAAAAAGTAAGTGACCATCATGCCATTATACCTACAGAGCAGTTTGTACAGCTGGATCATATGACCAATGAAGAACGTAAGATTTATGATCTGGTGGTCCGGCGTTTTCTGGCAGTTTTATATCCTGCAAGCCTGTATGAGCAGGTGACTATGGAAGGGAAGGCAGCAGGTGAGATTTTTACAGCAGGCGGCAGGATCATAAGAAGCTTGGGCTGGAAGGAAATCTATCAGGAGGGTTTTTCTGAAGAGGAAGATACGGATGATACTGCTCCCAGGGATCAAAAGCTTCCGGAGGTAAAGCAAGGGACTGTATTTGAGGCAGGACAGGTGACGATCACATCAGGAAAGACAAAGCCTCCGGCGAGATTTACAGAAGCCACTCTACTGGCCGCCATGGAGAATCCGGTAAGGTTTATGCAGACAAAAGACAAAGCTGCTGTGAAAACCATTGGTGAGACCGGAGGGCTGGGCACAGTAGCTACCAGGGCAGATATCATTGAGAAGCTTTTTCATGCGTTCCTTATGGAAAAGAAAGGAAATGAGATTTATCTTACATCCAAAGCAAAGCAGCTGCTTAAGCTTGTTCCAGAAGATCTGAAAAAACCGGAACTGACAGCCAGCTGGGAGATGAAGCTGTCAAGGATTGCAAAGGGGCAGATGAAGCAGCACACATTTATGAAAGAAATCAGGGAGTATACCTGTGAGATTGTGGACGAGATCAAAGAAGGACAGGGAACCTTCAGACATGATAATCTGACAAATAAAAACTGTCCACGTTGTGGGAAGAAGCTTCTGGCAGTTACCGGAAAGAATGGAAAGCTGTTGGTCTGCCAGGACAGGGAATGCGGTTACAAAGAAACAGTTTCAAGAAATACAAATGCCCGTTGTCCTAAATGCCATAAGCGTATGGAAATGCTGGTAAAAGGAAAAGAAGAAACATTTGTATGTGTGTGCGGCTATAAAGAGAAGCTGTCTGCTTTTCAGGCAAGGAGGGCAAAGGAAGGTGCAGGCGTAAACAAAAAAGATGTACAGAAATACATGCGCCAGCAGCAAAAAGAAAGCCAGGAGCCTGTAAATAACAGTTTTGCACAGGCTTTGGCCGGACTGAAACTGGATTAAGGATAAAGGATAGGGATTAAGATGCGCCGAGATGTATCACTGGAAGAGATTTCTGACGGAAAATTATATGGAGCAAATGACATGGTAAAGGCAGACTGTCAGGATTGCACAGGCTGCAGTGACTGCTGCCAGGGAATGGGGGATACACTGGTACTGGATCCTCTGGATGTGTACCGGCTTGGCTGCGGTCTTGGGAAAAGCTGTGAGGAACTGGCTGCCATATGTATGGATTTTGATGTGGCAGACGGGAATATCCTGCCTCACCTTCGAATGACAGGAAGGGATGAGCAATGTGTTTTCCTGAACAAAGAAGGCAGATGCAGTATTCATCCTATACGGCCAGGGTTTTGCAGGCTGTTTCCTCTGGGACGATATTACCAGGATGGTGGTTTTCAGTATTTTCTTCAGATTCATGAATGTAAAAAGACTAATAGAAGCAAAATAAAAGTAAAAAAATGGATCGATACTCCTGATCTGAAGCAATACGAAAAATTTGTAGCAGACTGGCATTACTTTCTTCTGGATGTACAGAAGGTTTTGTATGATGCACAGGATCCGGATCTGATTCGTAATCTGAATCTGTATGTGGTGAACAGTTTTTATCAGAAACCATATGATCCGCAGATGGATTTCTACAGTCAATTTTATCAGCGTCTGGAAAAGGGCAGGGAACTTTTAAAACTGGCAGATGATTAAATTGAAGAAAGAAACATAAAGAAAAGGGGAAGAAATGGGTGTGAATGGTAAGATAAGGATTGGAACCATCGGGACAGGTAAGATCGTAAGAAGATTTCTGGCAGGGATTGCCAAGTGTCCGCTGATTGAATATCAGGCTGTTTATTCAAGAAGCGAAGAAAAAGCAAAGGATTTTGCGGCAGAATACGGGGTGGAGAAGTATTATACAACTCTGGAGGGGCTGGCTCAGGATCCTGATATTGATGGAGTATATATTGCAAGTCCCAACTTTCTTCATTGTGAGCAGGCTGTGTTTCTGATGGAGCATGGTAAGCATGTACTTGTCGAAAAACCTGTGGCAAGTAATGAAAGGGAATTGGAAAGGATGCAGCAGGCTGCCCAAAGAAACCATGTGGTATTTCTGGAAGCCATGCGTTCGATTTTTGCACCTGGCTATCAGGTAATACAGGAAAATCTGCCCAAACTGGGACAGATCCGCAGAGTAACACTTCAGTATTGTCAATATTCTTCCAGGTATGATAATTTCAAAAAAGGGATCATTGAAAATGCGTTTAAACCGGAATTGTCAAATGGGGCATTAATGGACATAGGAGTATACTGCGTGTATGCTCTTGTCATGCTGTTCGGAATGCCTGATAAGATCCAGGCACAGGGTGTCTTCCTTGAAAATGGTGTGGACGGAGCAGGTACTATTATCGGTATATATCCGGATAAACAGGCAGAACTGATTTATTCCAAGATTACGGACAGCAGTTCTCCCAGTCAGATCCAGGGAGAAAAAGCCAATATGCTGATCAGTGAGGTTGGTCGTGTGCAGGAGCTTACAATCTGCTACAGGAATGGAGAAACAGAACAGATTTCCATTGATCTGGATCCGGATGATATGGTCTATGAGGCAGGCATATGGGCAGATTGTATTCTTAATCATAAAGAAACAAAGGCTTATGATCAGTATTCCAGAATGGAAATGAAGCTAATGGATGAGGCACGTAAGCTGATGGGGATCTGTTTTCCGGCAGATAAAGGTACTTTGTAAAGACGATCAATCATAATTCAGCAGACAGTATTTTATAGAAACACTGAACCGCTGAAAATCAGGAGTTTTGACAGTGGATCATAGATATATTTTTTATATGGCTGTGGGGTATCTGGCAGGAAGCATGCTTTTTGCACTGGAGTATCCCAAAATTTTTAAAGGAGTAGATGTAAGGCGCCTTTCAGAAGATGGCAATCCGGGAACCTATAATGCATTTGTATATGGAGGGATCGGCTGTGGGATCCTTACCTTGTTAAGTGAATTAGCAAAAGGCTTTCTGCCTGTATTTTTGTGCGGCAGACAGCTTGGCATGGATTCCCTTTGGTTTGCAGGGGTGATGGCGGCACCAGTGGCAGGACATGCGTTTTCGATTTTCCACCGTGGTAAGGGTGGAAAGGCTATAGCTGTAAGCTTTGGTGTGTTGGCTGGGCTGTTTCCAGTGTATCGTCCATTTATCAGCCTTGTGATCTTTTACCTTCTTTTTTCTCTGGTACTGCCTGTCAGATCTCATAGGAAAAGAAGCCTGATCACCTTTGCATGTGTAGGCTTGTCCTGCTTTTTTACCGCAGAACCGCCTGCTGTGCTGACAGGTGTGCTGCTCCTGTCCGGTATTGTGGTGTATAAGCACTGCATCTGTACAGAAGAGGAATCCAGGGAAGAGAAAGCTGCAGTATGAATAAAAAGAAAGGGATCGCAGGATGAAAGCGTTGATTTTATCATGTAATACAGGTGGAGGCCATAATTCGGCAGGACGGGCTGTTGCAGAGGAATTTGTTTCCAGGGGGGACGAGGCGTATGTGCTGGATTATCTTACCCTTGCAGGACAGGGAGTATCCAGGATCGTAGGGAACGGATATGTTCAGATCGTAAAGAAAACTCCAAAGCTTTTCGGAGTGGCGTACCATTTGGGAATGCTGGTCAGCAGGTTGATGAAAAAGTCGCCGGTTTATTACCTGAACGGCAGGATGGCCAGATATCTGGATGAATATCTTCAGGAAAATCCTGTAGATGTGATCATAATGCCACATCTGTATCCAGCAGAAACCATCACATACATGAAGCGTAAAGGAATGAAGCTGCCCCTTACCGTTGCGATTATGACAGATTATACCTGTATTCCATTCTGGGAAGAAACAGATTGTGATTATTATACGGTTCCACATAAAAGGCTGATTCCATCCTGTATCCGCAGAGGACTTCCAAAGGAAAAGCTGCTCCCTGCGGGGATTCCGGTGGCAGCTGCCTGTAGAAAGGATATCTCAAAAAAAGATGCCAGAAATAAACTGGGCTTATTAAGTGATGGCAGATATATTCTTGTGGCAGGAGGAAGTATGGGAGCCGGAGATCTGGCAAGGATCGTAAAGCTTCTTTTGGAAGAAACAAAAGAAGCACAGATTTTTGTGGTCTGTGGAAGCAATCGTAAGATTGAGACTGGTATGAAAAAAGAATTTCTAAAGGAAGAAAGAGTCCATGTTATCGGGTATACCAGTCAGATGGCGCTTTACATGAAGGCCTGTGATGTATTGTTTACAAAGCCAGGAGGTCTTACGTCTACAGAGGCTGCAGCTGTCCGGGTGCCTATGGTGCATACGGACCCTATCCCAGGCTGTGAAAGTGCAAACAGGAAGTTTTTCGTAAAGCTTGGCATGAGTGTTTCTGCGAAAACAGTGAAAGGGCAGGTTAAGCAGGGACTCTGCCTTTTAAATGACCAGAATATGGCATCAAATATGATGGAAAAACAGAAAGAAAACGTAGATCCTGACACTGCGTCAGGAATATGCGATTTTATTTACAAGAAGATCCAGCATGATCTCTCGGAATGCTGATTGATCATGCCTGCGAAACGCTGGCATTGAACTTTAAAAACTCATGGGTGTAAATCCTAAAGATGGATCTGAAAGCCTGATTTTACTGGGCTGAAGATTCCGAGAGATTATTTTTTATATTGGGGGGATAAAATGAAAATCAAACGATTTCTCATAGGGGCTTTTGTTGTTGTATGTATGATGTTTATGAGTAATTTTGTTGTCAGTGCTGCATCAAGTGGAAATTGCGGGAAAACCTGTACGTGGATATTGGATGATGAGGGAACACTGACAATCAGTGGAAGCGGCAGAATGACAGATTATTCAAAAGACATGTATCATGATATTCCATGGTACAGTCATATAACAGAGATTAAGAAAGCTGTGATAAATGGACCTGAAACTATTGGGGATCGTGCATTTTTCTATGCCGGAAATATGAAAGAAGTAATAATTGGCAGTTCAGTAAAGTCAATTGGAGAAGCCGCATTTACGGGCTGCACATCTCTGTCAAATATAGATATTCCATCTAATGTTACGAAGATATTTTCTTCTGCATTCAGTGGATGCAGGGGAATTACGAAACTTACGATTCCTGATACAGTTACATTATTGGGTTCAAAGGTTTTTGAAGATATGAATTCTCTACAGGAACTTACAGTGCCTTTTATAGGAACCGCAGCAGACAACCTTGGACATCTTGGCTGGTGGTTTCAGTCTACAACAACAAAAGTGCCTGGTTACACATGGACGAGGTATGATGGAAAATATTATCTGATTCCCACAACTCTGACCAAAATAACCGTAACAAGCTGTCGTGTAAGACCATACGCTTTTAACAATTGTGACTTTGTAACAGACATAAGTAAAAAGAATCACACTGGCTGCAGGGCAACCTGTACATCACCGGCAGTCTGTGAAGTCTGTCGTCAGACATATGGTGAGAAAGATGCATCAAACCATACAGGAGAAACTGAAATAAAAAATAAAAAGATTGCAACGTGTTTGGAAGCAGGGTACACAGGGGATATTTATTGTAAAGGATGTAAGGAACTGCTTGAAGCCGGAACAGAGACAGAAGCCCTCGGTCATGATATGACAAGAATAGTTTCAGAGAAAGTTGAGCCGACCTGTGAGGTGGATGGAAAAGAAGCGGTGATCGGTTGTTCAAGGTGTAATTATACAGAGGGTGGAATAATCCTCAAGGCATTTGGTCATATCTGGGATGTGGGTAAAATAACAAAAGAACCTGATGAGGATTCAGAAGGTATAAAAATATACACCTGTGAGAAATGTAATAAGACAAGAACGGAGTCTATTCCTAAAAAAGAGTCAACGCAGAGGCCGCAGCCATCACAGCCGGTGCAGCCAACACAGCCGGTGCAGAAACCACAGCCAACACCACAGCCAACACAGAAACCACAGCAGTCACAGTCAAATGTTGGAAGAGTTGACGATAAGAAGACCGGAAAATATATAATTACAAATGCAGTGAAAAAAGAAGTGGCTTTCATTACTCCGATGAGTAAAAACAGGAAAACATTTATAATCCCGAATACTGTAAAAATAAACGGTATGACATATAAAATTACGCAGATTGCGAATAATGCGTTCAGAAACAATAAGAAAATAACAAAAGTAACAATCGGAAACAACATCAGGTCAATTGGAAATAATGCTTTCAGAGGCACAGCCAGATTGAAAACAGTTGTTATCGGCAAGAATGTATCAAAGATTGGTTCTTATGCATTCAGTGGCTGCAAGAAACTGAAAACAATTATAATCAAAACCAGAAAGCTGACTGCAAAAACAGTTTCCCAAAAAGCATTTAAAGGTACACCTAAGATAACTACGGCAAAAGTACCTGGAAATAAAATGAAGACATACAAAAAACTTTTGAAAGAGAAAGGCCTTAACAGCAAAAGAATTGTAAAAGGTTAAGAAATATATAACAATATAAAAATTCTCTTGATTTAAAATCAATAGACAGAAACTAAGAATGCTGCATGCAGGATGGAGTCCTCGAAGCAGGTCCAAACTTGGAATATTTTGGTAGTCGGCATGGCTGCCGCAATTCTTAATTTGGACTGAAGATTTCGAGAAATTATCAGCAGAAAAAGGAGGAAACAAATGAATCCAGTATATGAAAAATTATTAAGATGCTATGAAAGTGTAAAGGAAAAAGTAGATTTTAAACCAAAAGCAGCCCTTATACTGGGCTCTGGACTTGGTGAGTACATTCAGGAAATGAAAGTGGTACAGACATTGGATTACAGCCAGATCCAGGGTTTTCCCGTATCAACAGTGCCTGGTCATAAGGGACGCTTTGTTTTCGGATATGTGGGGGATGTGCCTGTAGTGGCAATGCAGGGAAGGGTTCACTATTATGAAGGCTATTCTATTTCCGATGTGGTTCTGCCTACAAGGCTGATGAAGCTGATGGGTGCGGAAGTACTGTTCCTTACGAATGCGGCAGGTGGCGTAAACTTTGATTTTAAAGCAGGGGATTTGATGATGATCACAGATCAGATAGGATCTTTTGTGCCATCTCCTTTGATCGGGCCGAATATTGATGAACTAGGGCTTCGCTTCTGTGATATGAGTCATGTGTATGATCTTGATCTGCAGCAGGTGATCCGAAATGCTGCCGGTAAGCTGGGAATTGATCTTAAAGAGGGCGTTTATATCCAGCTGACAGGTCCTGCATTTGAAACACCGGCAGAAGTACGTATGTGCCGTACCCTGGGAGCAGATGCGGTTGGTATGAGTACTGCCTGTGAGGCCATCGCAGCGAACCATATGGGCATGAAGATCTGTGGGATTTCCTGTATTTCCAATCTTGGCTGTGGCATGACAGAGAATCCGCTTACCCATGAAGAGGTACAAGAAACAGCAGACAGGGTTGCACCGCTGTTTCGCAGCCTTGTTACAGAAAGCATTAAGGCTATGGGAGAAATCCTGCTCGACTTGAATATTATATGATTATTGATAAATGCCGGGAGGCAGTGTAAAGCGGTTAATTAAAGGAGGAATAGTATTAATGGAACAGACAAGTCAGAAAGTGGATATGGATCATGTACGACTGTCAGAAGACGGCAGGTATGTAGTGATCCTGGATCAGTCAAAGCTTCCCAATCTTGCTGAGTATCTTACATTAGAGACAGCGGAAGATATTTATGAAGCAATCTTTCATCTGCGGGTGAGAGGTGCTCCGGCTATTGGAATCTGTGCAGGATATGGGATGTACTGTCTGGCCCAGACGATTGATACAGACAGCTTTGACGCTTTTTATCAAAAACTGAGAGAGTATGGAGAGTATCTGAACAGCTCCCGTCCTACGGCTGTGAATCTTAGCTGGGCGATCAACAGGATGGAACAGACTGCATATAAGCATAAAAAACTTCCTGTTAAGGAGATCGTAAAGCTTCTTGGAGAAGAATGCAGAAAGATTCATCAGGAAGATATTGCCATGTGTAAGAAGATCTCCCAGTATGGGCTAAGTCTTATTAAAGATGGTGATGGGATCCTTACCCACTGTAATGCAGGGCCGCTTGCAACATCCAGGTACGGTACTGCCCTTGGTCCATTGATCCTTGGGAAAGAACAGGGCATGAACTTCCATGTATTTGCAGATGAGACCCGTCCGTTGCTTCAGGGAGCCAGACTGACCAGCTATGAACTGGATAAAGCTGGGATCGATGTTACACTGATCTGTGATAACATGGCGAGTATGGTGATGAAAAATGGCTGGGTACAGGCCTGCTTTGTAGGCTGCGACCGTGTAGCTGCCAATGGAGATACTGCCAATAAGATCGGTACCAGCGGTGTGGCAATCCTGGCAAAGTATTATAACATTCCATTTTATGTGCTTGGACCTACTTCAACGATTGACATGAACTGTCCTACAGGAGAACAGATCAAGATCGAGGAAAGAAATCCGGACGAGATCAAGAAGATGTTTTATAAGCAGCCTATGGCTCCGGAATCTGTAAAATGTTTCAACCCTGCTTTTGATGTAACAGATCATACGCTGATCGCCGGAATCGTTACAGAAAAAGGAATCTGCAGAGCACCTTACGAAGAAAGCCTGGCTGCACTTTTTGGAGAGGAAAAGGAGGATGACTGATGAATACCCGTTTTTATAATGCCAGGATCCTGGATAAGGATTTTCAGATCATCCAGGGAGAACTTCATGTGGTAGGCAACAGGATTGCTTATATAGGTCCTGAAAAAACACAGGATGCTTATGGGGAAAATGCCTGGGACAGAGAGATTGATGTAAAAGAGAACCTGCTGATCCCTGGGTTTAAGGATGCACATACCCATTCAGCCATGACCTTTCTTAGGTCTTTTGCAGATGACCTGCCTTTGCTGGATTGGCTGAATAAGCAGATTTTTCCCATGGAAGCTAAGTTAGTGCCTGAGGATGTGTATCATCTGTCAAAGCTGGCGATCCTGGAGTATCTTACCAGTGGGATCACTTCTAACTTTGATATGTATTTTTATCCTGAGCAGATCGCAAAGGCAAGTGTAGACTGTGGATTCCGTACAGTTCTGGTATCTCCTATGAATGACTTTTCATCCAGTCCAAGGGAGATGGAAGAGGACTACATAAAGTATAATGCGTATGATCCGCTGATCCGCTATTGTCTGGGCTTTCATGCAGAATATACCACAAGCCAGGACCGGCTGAAAGAAGTGGCTAGACTTGCACAGAAATATCAGGCACCTGTGTTCACCCATAATTCTGAGACAGAAGCAGAGGTACGTCAGTGTATCGAAAGAAATGGTGTTACACCAACCCAGTATCTTGACAAACTGGGTGTGTGGGAGTATGGCGGAGGTGGTTATCACTGCGTATATATGACCCAGGAAGATCTGGACATATTTAAGAGAAGAAAGCTGTATGTGGTGACAAATCCTGGCTCAAATACCAAGCTTGCCAGTGGAATCGCTCCTGTACAGAAAATGCTGGATCTGGGCATTCCTGTGGCTGTTGGTACAGACGGACCGGCTAGCAACAATTGCCTGGATATGTTCAGGGAAATGTTCCTTGTCACCGGACTTGCGAAGCTGCGTGAAAAAGATGCTTCCGCTGTAGGGGCAGATCAGGTTCTTAAAATGGCTGTATCAGAGGGAGCCAGATGCTGCGGTCTGGACGATTGTGACTGCCTTGCAGAAGGAAAACTGGCAGATCTTGTTATGATCGATCTTCACAGGCCGAATATGCAGCCTGAGAATAACCTGGTAAAGAATCTTGTATACAGTGGAAGTAAGGAAAATGTAAAGCTTACTATGGTTAATGGAAGTATTCTTTATGAAGATGGGTTATTCAGCATAGGAGAGGATCCGGAAGAAATTTATGCAAAGGCAAATGAGATTATCCGGAAATACAGAGCATGAAGGTAATTGCACACATCCAGAATGATTTCCCATCAAAGTTCGGGATTCCTCATCAAAGTGGAAGGATCAGGGAACTGAAGGCGAAGATTGTATTTGAACCGGAATACAGAAAGCCAGAGGCATTTCGCGGATTGGAAGAATACACATATATCTGGCTGATCTGGGAATTCTCACAGGCTGTGCGGGATGACTGGTCTCCTACGGTCCGGCCTCCAAGGCTTGGTGGAAATATACGAAAAGGAGTTTTTGCCACAAGATCCCCTTATCGGCCCAATCCGGTAGGCCTTTCGGCTGTAAAACTGGAAAAGGTGGAATATACAAAGGAACTTGGGCCTGTACTGTATGTTTCAGGAGCAGATCTGATGAATGATACTCCCATTTATGACATAAAGCCCTATCTTCCAGAGGCAGACAGCCATCCGGAGGGCAGGGCCGGCTTTACAGAAAGAATACAGGATCATAAGCTGGAAGTGGATTTCCCGGAGGGGCTGTTAAGAAGAGTTCCAGAAGAATTGCGAAAAGCGCTGGTGGCTGTGCTGGCAGATGATCCACGACCAGGCTACCAGAAAGACCCTGACAGGGAATATGGCATGGCATTCGGCAGACAAGATATCCATTTTAAAGTTGTGGGAAATATTCTGACAGTGCTGGATGTGACAGAGAGCATAAACAAGAAGCCCAAGGAAAAGTAAAAACAGCTGGTTTGTGTGACTTTAAATCTTGGAAACTGTGATTTTAATCTTAAAAGAAGTACTTGCAAATTTTGTTGCTTTTTTTTACAATAGCGTCAGTGCATTATAAAAAGCAGCGAGGAGTAATTACTATTATGAAAAAAGTTGTAAAATTTGGAGGAAGCTCTCTTGCCAATGCGGAACAGTTCCAAAAGGTAGGGGAGATCATCAGAAGCGAGGAAAGCCGCAGATACGTTGTACCTTCTGCACCGGGAAAGCGTTTTGACGGAGATACAAAGGTAACAGACATGCTGTATTCCTGCTATGAAGCTGCTGAAGCAGGCCAAGAATTTGACGGAAAGCTTCAGGCGATCAAGGAGCGTTTCCAGGAGATCATCCGGGGACTTTCTCTTGAACTTTCCTTGGATAGTGAATTTGAGCAGATTGCGGCTGATTTTTCAGCACATGCAGGGAAAGAGTATGCTGCATCAAGAGGAGAATTCCTCAATGGTAAAGTAATGGCAGCCTATCTTGGTTATGAGTTTGTGGATGCTGCAGAAGTGATCCGTTTTGATAAGAACGGGGTTCTTGAGGCTGAAAAGACGAATAAGCTTCTTGGCAAAAGACTGGCAAAATGTGAAAAAGCAGTTATTCCAGGGTTCTACGGGGCTGAGGATGGCGGGAAGGTACGGACCTTTTCAAGAGGTGGTTCAGATGTGACAGGATCTCTTGTTGCAAAGGCGATCATGGCGGATATGTACGAGAACTGGACAGATGTATCCGGATTTCTGGTAACAGACCCAAGGATCGTGGATAATCCGGCAGTGATCGAGACGATTACCTATCGTGAACTTCGTGAGTTATCTTATATGGGAGCAACGGTTCTTCATGAGGATGCCATCTTTCCCGTAAGAAAAGAAGGGATTCCCATTAATATCCGTAATACCAACCACCCGGAGGACAAGGGCACATTCATTGTAGAAAGTACCTGCAGAAAGCCTAAGTATACCATTACCGGTATTGCAGGAAAGAAAGGCTTCTGTTCTATCAACATTGAAAAATCCATGATGAACAGTGAGATCGGATTCGGACGTAAAGTGCTTCAGGTATTTGAAGACCAGGGCATCAGCTTTGAGCATATTCCGTCAGGCATTGATACGCTCACCGTTTATGTGCATCAGGATGAATTTGAGGAAAAGGAACAGCAGGTGATCGCAGGGATTCACCGGGCTGTATCTCCGGATTTTGTGGAAATGGAGTCAGATCTGGCATTGATCGCCGTAGTAGGACGGGGAATGAAGTCCACCAGAGGAACTGCCGGAAGGATTTTTTCAGCATTAGCACATGCTAATGTAAATGTTAAGATGATCGATCAGGGTTCCAGTGAGCTGAATATTATCATTGGTGTGGAAAATAGAGATTTTGAGACTGCAATAAAAGCAATTTATGATATTTTTGTTCTTACTCAGATGTAAAAAAAGAGGGCTGCCGTAACAGGCAGTTCTTTTTTTGTCTTTTTATGTTCGTCCCGTTTTATAGCCTTGACTGTAAAGAACATTTGTTCTATTATAGCGATACGAACAAATGTTTGCTGCAATCAATGGAGGAAAGGTACGGGACAGGTTATGGTAATTCAGGAATCAATGGGACTGATGGAGAAGCTGAGGATACTGGCAGACGGAGCCAAGTATGATGTTGCCTGCACTTCCAGCGGTGTTGACAGGAGTGGCAGCTTTGACGGGATGGGCAACAGCATTGCTGCCGGGATCTGCCACAGCTTTTCAGCTGATGGGAGATGTATCAGCCTTTTAAAGATCTTATATACCAATGAATGTGTATATGATTGTAAATACTGTGTGAACAGAGCTTCTAATGATGTGGTCAGGACCAGCTTTACTCCGGAAGAAGTATGCAGCCTAACTATGGAGTTTTACAGACGTAATTATATTGAGGGATTATTTTTAAGCTCCGGAGTCAAGGGAAGTCCTGATCATACCATGGAAGAGCTTTGCAGGACTGTACAGCTTTTAAGAACAAAGTACCATTTTCATGGCTATATTCACCTGAAGGCTATTCCGGGGGCATCGCCGGATCTGATCCGGCAGGCAGGATATCTGGCAGACAGGATGAGTGTGAATCTGGAACTGCCTACAGCAGATGGCCTGAGACGGTTAGCTCCCCACAAAAGCAGACAGACTATTTTAAGACCTATGCGGCAGATACAGATCCAACGGGATGCCAGTAAGGAAGAACTGATCCTATTTAAGCATGCACCACAGTTTGTGCCTGCTGGACAGAGTACTCAGATGATCATAGGGGCATCTGGGGAGAATGATTACCAGATTCTGTCTGTGGCAGAGTCTCTTTATCAGAAATACTCATTAAAAAGAGTATTTTATTCAGCTTTTGTTGCAGTGAATAAAGACAAAGCCCTTCCGGCAGTGTCTACCAAGCCCCCTCTTTTAAGAGAACACAGGCTATATCAGGCAGACTGGCTGCTGCGGTTTTACGGATTTAAGGCTTCTGAACTTTTATCTGAATCCAGACCTGATTTTGATCTTCAGCTGGATCCAAAGTGCAACTGGGCAATACGCCATCTGGAATATTTTCCGGTGGAGATCAACACAGCCGGGTATTATCAGCTCCTTCGGGTTCCTGGGATCGGTGACAGATCTGCCAGGAGGATTGTAGGCGCAAGAAAGACGCATTCTCTGGATTTTACCGATTTACAGAAGATCGGAGTAGTTCTGAAGCGTGCATTATATTTTATTACCTGCAATGGCAGGATGATGTACAGGACTAAGCTGGAAGAAGATTATATTATCCGGAATATAACAGATGCCAGGAGACCAGAGCAGCTTCTTTACAGTACCTGCCGGCAGCTTTCTTTTTTTGACCGAGAAGAGGATGGGATTGAGAGGAGGTATGCTTTGTGAATCAGGAGAAGACAGTGTTTATCTGCGAGGATAGTACAGAGGGGATTTTTACGGCTGTATATGACGGATGGATGGAAGCCAAAAAGGTGCAGATTCAGATCCGTACCTGTGAGCCGGAGAATATGGAACTTTTTACCAGATTACATCATGTACAGTCAGACAGCGAGAAAGCCGGGCGGGTAACGAGAACTATTCTGAAGAATCTGGGATCTGCCGTCTGCCAGGATTTGTGGTATGCAGCAGCCTCTTCGGATCCGGATCGTGGAACTGCGGTTTTTTATACTCTTTATAAGTCTTTTTTCCATGGAAAGTGGGATCCCCGCATCATGGAAGATGTAGCAGATGCTTATGTGGGACAGGTATCACGATTAAGAACCAGAGTCTGGAGAGAACTGCATCATTACTATGGATTTTTAAGGTTCAGGGAAATCGGCGGTCAGGTACTTTTTTCTGAAATAGAGCCTGTTAATGATATCCTGGAAATGCTGGGCACACATTTTCAAGACCGTTTTCAAGGCGAGAACTGGATGATTTATGATAAGAAAAGAAAAAAGGCAATGATACATCCTGTGCAGTCTGCCTGCACTGTGATTCAGAACGTACAGCCTAAGGTGACAGACCAGACGCCGGGAAATCCGGAGATTTATGAAGATTTGTGGAGGGTATTCTGCAGTGCCATTACTATTCCGGAAAGGAAGAATACAGCACTTCAGCAGCAGCTTCTGCCTTTGAAATACAGAAGGAACATGGTGGAATTTACATAATGTATGTGTTACAATATCCATCAGCAAAGCGGATATAACTATCCGGCTTGACTATGTGAGAGGGCAAGAGATACTGTATCAGAATGAAAATGGCTAAACCTGTATTTCGAATTTCAGTAAGGAACCTGGTAGAATTTATTTTAAGAAGCGGTGACATTGATAACCGGCACAGTGTATCGGATAAGGAAGCCATGCAGAAAGGAAGCCGCATCCATCGCAAGATACAGAAAAGAATGGGGGCCGGCTATCAGGCTGAGGTCAGCCTGAAATGGAAAACAGAATATGAAGATCTGATCATTCTTGTAGAAGGGCGGGCTGACGGGATTTTTACGAAGGATGATATTACAGTTATTGATGAGATAAAAGGGATCGCATCAGATCCGGAGCAGATGGAAGCACCGGTTTTGGTTCATAAGGCCCAGGCAATGTGTTATGCCAGGATGTATGGGGAGATGGAATCTCTGGATCAGATTGATATCCAGATGACTTATGTGAACCTTGACACAGAACAGATACATAGATTTGGTGAGTCATTTATGCTGGAGGAACTAAAAGACTGGTATCAGCAGCTTCTTGACCGTTACCACAAATGGGTTTCTTATCAGCTTCAATGGAAAGAGCTGCGGAATCACTCCATGCAGGATCTTGAATTTCCATTTCCGTACAGAGATGGGCAGAGGCAGATGGTCAGTAGTGTCTACCATGCCATATCTGCGGAAAAGCAGATCTTTATCCAGGCACCTACAGGTGTGGGGAAGACCATATCCACCATTTTTCCAGCAGTGCGGGCAGTGGGGGAAGGACATGGTGAGCAGATATTTTATCTTACTGCCAAGACGATTGCCAGAACCGTAGCAGAAGAGACTTTTTCATTTTTGAAGGAAAAAGGTCTGAAGTTTAAGGTGATCACTTTGACTGCCAAGGAAAAAATCTGTTTTCAGGAAGAAACAGAGTGTAATCCAAAGGCCTGCCCATATGCTAAAGGTCACTTTGACCGGATCAATGAATGTGTTTATGAGTTATGGACCTCCGGACACAGCTATGACAGAGATTCGCTCCAGGATCAGGCAAGAAAATGGCAGGTGTGCCCTTTTGAGATGAGCCTGGATCTGGCTTTATGGGCAGATGGCGTGATCTGTGATTACAATTATGTATTTGATCCCAATGCCAGATTGAAACGGTTTTTCGGGGAAGGTGTTTCAGGCGAGTATATATTTCTTATAGATGAAGCACACAATCTGGTGGAGAGAGGGAGAGAAATGTACAGTGCTTCTGTCTGCAAGGAAGAAGTGCTGGAAGTACGAAAGAAAGTAAGGGAAAAGGCTCCGACTTTGGCAAGAAGCCTAGACAAGGTAAATCGTCAGTTGTTATCCATGCAAAAAGAATGTGAAGGCTATCAAATACTGGAGAATGCAGGAATGATACCACTTGCTATGTTGAGAGTTTTCGGTGAACTGGAGAAGTTTATGGAAGAATCGGAAAATCAGGAACTGTCAGATCAGATTCTGGAATTCTATTTTTCAGTAAGGGATTTTCTTAATATTTCCGAATTAGTAGATGATAACTATGTGGTTTATACAGAGAACAGTGAGGATGGGAAGTTCCGCCTTCATTTGTACTGTGTAAATCCTGCAGGGAATCTGAATGCTTCCCTTGAAAAAGGAATAAGCACGGTTTTCTTTTCCGCAACGCTTCTTCCTATGATTTATTACAGAAAGCTGTTAAGTGTACGTTCGGATGATTATGGAATCTATGTCAGATCGCCTTTTAGTAAAGAACAAAGGTGTATCCTTACAGGTGTGGATGTGAGCAGCCGGTATACTAGGAGAAATTACAGTGAATACAGACGGATTGCAGAGTACATAGCCAGAACAGTATGGAAGAAAAAAGGTAATTATATGATCTTTTTTCCGTCATACCGGCTTTTGCAGGACGTATATAATGTTTACGAAGAAGAATTTTCTGTGGATTGGGTTAGAACAGTATGCCAGAATCCTGGCATGGGTGAAAGGGAGAGAGAAGCCTTTCTTCAGAATTTTGATATACATGACTATACGTTCGCTGCTTTTTGCATTATGGGAGGCATTTTTTCTGAGGGAATCGATCTGATTGGAGATAAGTTGATCGGTGCAGTGATCATTGGTACAGGACTGCCCCAGGTTAGTATCAGAAGGGAGATCCTGAGAGAATATTATACAGATAAAGGGGAGAACGGGTTTGATTATGCATATCGCTTTCCTGGTATGAATAAGGTACTTCAGGCAGCAGGCAGAGTGATCAGGACCAGGGAGGATACAGGTGTGATACTGCTTTTAGATGAACGTTTCGCAGACAGAAAATATGGTGAATTGTTCCCAAGGGAATGGGATGACAGACAAAGCTGCAGCCTGGCTACACTGGAGGGCAAGCTGGAGGGATTTTGGAAAGCACTTGACAGACCGAAAAATTAGGGTATACTTTTGTTATATTTTTAGCATGGGAAAGTTTATGAGTTTATAGGTTTTTCGGTGAAAAAAGTGATTATACACATACAAAACAGGAGGTAATCTCATGTGCGGAATAGTTGGATATATTGGTGACAAGCAGGCAGCACCTATTTTGCTGGATGGTCTTTCAAAGCTGGAATACAGAGGATATGATTCTGCAGGGATCGCTGTCTTTGACGGACAGGAGATCCAGATCAAGAAAACCATGGGCAGACTGAAAGTTCTGGAGGAACTTACGCATGGCGGCGAAACTATGAAGGGTTGCTGTGGGATTGGTCATACCAGATGGGCAACCCACGGCTGTCCTTCAGATGTGAATGCACATCCTCATTTTAATAAGGACCATTCCATTGCAGTAGTACATAATGGCATTATTGAGAACTATGCCAAATTAAAGAAAAAACTGGAAAATAAAGGCTATGAATTCCAGTCTGAAACAGATACAGAGGTACTGGTACATCTGCTTACAGATTATTACAAGGGAGATCCGATAGAGGCAATCGAGAGAGTGATGCATAGAGTAGAAGGCTCCTATGGACTGGGGATCATGTTTAAGGATCATCCCCATCATATTTATGCAGCACGTAAAGACAGTCCATTGATCGTAGGTGCAAGCAGCATGGGCAATCTGATCGCATCAGATGTGCCGGCTATCCTGAAATACACCAGAAGTGTATATTATATGGAGAATGAAGAGATTGCATGTCTTTCCGGAGAGAATATACATTTTTATAATATTGATGGCGAAGAGATCGAGAAAACACCTACAACCATTAACTGGGATATTAATGCAGCTGAAAAGGGTGGTTATGAGCACTTTATGCTGAAAGAGATATACGAAGAGCCTAAGGCAGTGAGAGATACCATCAGCCCCAGATTAAAGGACGATGATGTAGTGATCGAGGAGCTTGGGATGACAGACGAGGAGATACGCAGCATCCGTAAGATTGATATTGTTGCCTGCGGTTCTGCCAGCCATGTAGGTATGACTGCTAAATATGTGATTGAAAGCATGGCCAGGATTCCGGTAGAAGTAGATGTGGCAAGTGAGTTCCGTTATCGTGAGCCTATCTATGAAGATAATATGCTAGTGATCATTATCAGCCAGTCAGGGGAAACAGCTGATTCGCTGGCAGCACTGCGTGACGCAAAGAATCATGGAGTAAGAACACTGGGTATCGTCAATGTAGTAGGAAGCTCTATTGCTAGAGAAGCAGATAATGTAATGTATACATGGGCAGGCCCGGAAATTTCCGTTGCCACTACCAAAGCGTACAGTGCACAGCTTGCAGCTATGTATCTGCTTTCCATGAAATTTGCCAAAGTAAGAGGCATGCTCACAGATGAAGAATTTGCACAGCTGAGAAGTGACCTGATTCAGCTTCCAGATCAGATTGAATCCCTGTTTGGCATGAAAGAGAAGATTCAAAAATTTGCCAACCGTTATCTGGCTGCTGGTCATATGTTCTTTATTGGCCGTGGGATCGATTATGCCATTGCAATGGAAGGATCCCTGAAGCTGAAAGAGATCTCTTACATTCATTCAGAGGCATATGCGGCAGGAGAATTAAAGCATGGAACGATTTCCCTGATCGAGGACGGTACCCTTGTTGTTGCAGTAGCCACACAGGAGAAGCTGTATCCGAAAACAATCAGTAATATTGTGGAAGTAAAGACTAGAGGCGCTTTTGTAATGGCTCTTACCAATTTGGGACATACAGATATTGAGAAAAATGCAGATTATGTAATTTATATTCCAAAGACCAGTCAGTATTTTACCAACTCACTGGCCATCATTCCACTTCAACTGTTCGGATACTACGTTTCCGTAGGCAGAGGACTGGATGTGGATAAGCCCAGAAATCTGGCAAAATCCGTAACTGTGGAGTAGGGATACTTACTTATGTAATCGGCAATTACTCTGTAATGTTCCTGTTACATAAAACGCTCCGCAAGGATGAGACTAGTGCAGTGAAAATTAAGGCAAGTCAATATGGTGGTTACTTAATATTCACTGTATTAGATGCATAAGGAATATAAGGAGCAGTATATGAAAAGATACGCAAAAGTGATAGCCGTGGCTGTGGCAGTACTGGGGATCGTTATTTTTACAGTTAAGCCTCAGGCTGCTGGTGGCAGTCTTTTGTCTGTTACAGAGGAAGCACAGGTGCGTCCTATCCAGGACGGAAGCGGGATGTATCTTCTGAAAAGCGATGGATTTTATTGTCTGAAAGAAGATGGATCCAGAGATAATCGTCCAGCAGTTCATTATTTCAAGAATTTTACTATCGATGGGACTGTTTTTGAAGGATACTATTATCATGATGAAAGTGGGAAATTTCAGGCTCATGTGCCATATTTGGCTTATCTGAAAAACCTTTCTGTTTCATCTGAGGAAGACGGATATACAGCAGATGGATGTTATATGATCAATAATCTGGGCAGGATTTCTGCTGCACCTCAGATCAGGTATATCCAGCAGCTGACTCTAAATGGAAAAACCTATGATTCCTATTATTATTTCGATGAAAACGGCAAGATGAATACAGATCCTGGGATTTTTTATATTTCAATGGATTCAAATGGCAGAAGCTTTGATGGATATTATTATTTTGGAGAGAACGGGGTACTGGCTTCAGAGGCAGGGACCACTTCCCAGGGTTATGTATATGATGCAGATGGCAGGATTCAGAATATGGATGAGGGCGGCATACAAAGGCTGAAGCTATCTTTGCAGGAAATGGTAACAGACTTTGAAGGGGAATGGAGCATCTATGTAAAAGATCTTGGAACAGATGACAAGCTGGTGATCAACAACCAGAGGATGGCATCCGCCAGCCTGATCAAGGCCTTTGTAATGGCCGAGACCTATGATAATATGGATGTGGTTACACAGAGCGAAGAAAGCATCCTCAAGAAAGACGCTGGCAGTAAGGAGATATCAAAGAAGATAGGAGCCCTTCTTAGTAATATGATCACAGTCAGTGATAATGAATCATTTAATGAACTGGTTCGTCTTCAGACCAAGAAATATGATTTTGCAGCTGGTGCCAGAAAAATCAATCAATATCTTAAAGCAGAGGGTTATCAGGATACACAGGTGCTTCATACGCTTGCTCCCTCATCTACAACACCGGTTGGAATCGGAGAGAATAATACCACTTCTGTGAAGGATTGCGGACTTTTGCTGGAGAGGATCTACAGGGAAGAGTGCGAAAGCCGTAAGGATTCACAGGCAATGCTGGAACTGCTGCTTGGGCAGAAGAATCGTACCAAGATTCCGCAGGTGCTGGATGCATCTGTAACGATTGCAAATAAGACTGGGGAAACAGACACTACCCAGCATGATATAGCCATTGTTTATGGAAATCATACAGATTATATTTTATGTGTGATGTCAGAGAAGTGTCCTAAGGAAGAGGATGCCATAGATGATATACGGAAGATTTCTGCTATGGTTTATGAATATTTGGAAAATGTGCCGGAGGGAAGCTGACTCTTTCTCCTCAGGAAAATAGCTTGACCAGACTTGCTATATGATATATTATGATGAATAAAGGTAACTATTCAGCAGGCAGTATCCTGTGAGGTGCTGAATAGTTATAAAAAAGAGAAATCATTTGAAAGGAGAATGACAAATGAAAGTAGTTTATACAGATAAGGCACCGGCAGCGATCGGACCATATTCCCAGGCAATTATTCTGAATGATATACTGTTTACATCCGGACAGATTCCGGTTGATCCTGCTACAGGAGAGCTTGCAGGAGATACGATTCAGATTCAGGCTGAGCAGGTAATGAAGAATCTGGACGCTGTTCTTAAAGAGGCAGGGACATCTTTTGAGAATGCAGTTAAGACTACTTGTTTTCTTGCTGACATGGGTGATTTTGCACAGTTCAATGAAATATATGCAAAATATTTCGTGAATAAGCCAGCCCGTTCCTGTGTTGCAGTAAAAACACTTCCAAAGAATGTTCTCTGCGAAGTAGAAGTGATCGCAGCCATCGAGAAATAATCAGGCACATAAATAAATGATAAAAGCCGGGATACATCCGATTAGCTGATAGGATATTCCCGGCTTTTCAGCTTAAAAAGAAAGAGTGTAACTATTCAGCAGGGGAATGCATTTTGTACTGAATCGTTACGAAAGAGGAATACTGACAATGAGAATCGGAATGGGATATGATGTTCACAGGCTGACGGCTAACCGTGACCTGATTCTTGGAGGAGTGAAGATCCCATGGGAACTGGGATTGCTTGGGCATTCAGATGCGGATGTGCTGCTTCATGCTATTATGGATGCACTGCTTGGTGCGGCTGCACTTGGGGATATAGGTAAGCACTTTCCTGATTCAGATCCGGCCTATTCCGGTATTTCCAGTCTTGTGCTGCTTTCCCATGTGAAGAAACTAATAGATTCCAGCGGATATGAGGTTGGGAATATTGATGCGACGATTATTGCCCAGAAGCCCAAAATGGCACCCCATATTCCGGAGATGATCAGGAATGTGGCAGAAACATTGGAAATACCTGTGTCCTGTGTGAATATTAAGGCTACGACAGAAGAAGGCCTTGGATTTACAGGAAGGGGAGAAGGAATCGCTGCCCAGGCAGTGTGCCTTCTGAATAATAAGATGGAGGAAAGAGAATCATGAAGCTTTATAATACACTGACCCGCAGGAAAGAGGAATTTGTTCCTCTGGAAGAGGGTAAAGTAAAAATGTATGTCTGCGGTCCTACCGTATATAATCTGATCCACATTGGAAATGCCAGACCTATGATTATTTTTGATACTGTCCGCAGATACTTTGAATATAGAGGGTATCAGGTAGAATATGTGTCAAACTTTACAGATGTGGATGATAAGATCATCAAAAAGGCACTGGAAGAAGGTGTAAGTGCACAGGAGATTTCCGAACGCTATATTGCAGAATGTAAAAAGGATATGGCAGGAATGAATGTAAAGCCTGCTACTGTTCATCCACAGGCTACTCAGGAAATCGACGGGATGATCAGTATGATCCAGACCTTAATGGATAAAGGCTATGCATATGCAGCAGACGATGGTACTGTATATTTCAGGGTAAAGAAATTTAAAGAGTACGGAAAGCTGTCCCATAAGAATCTGGATGACCTCCAATCTGGTTTCCGTGCACTTCAGGTATCTGGTGAAGACCAGAAAGAAGATCCCCTGGATTTTGTGCTTTGGAAACCAAAAAAAGAAGGCGAACCTTACTGGGAATCTCCATGGTGCAAAGGACGTCCGGGCTGGCATATAGAGTGCTCTGTAATGTCTAAGAAATATCTTGGTGAAGAGATCGACATTCATGCAGGTGGGGAAGATCTTATTTTCCCACATCATGAGAATGAGATTGCCCAGAGCGAGTGCTGCAATGACAAGATTTTTGCACGTTACTGGATGCATAATGCATTCCTTAATATTGATAACCGTAAAATGTCCAAATCATTGGGTAATTTCCGTACAGTCCGTGAGATCAGCCAGCAGTATGATCTTCAGGTACTGCGTTTCTTCATGCTGAATGCACACTACAGAAGTCCGCTGAATTTCAGCGCAGATCTGATGGAGGCATCAAAAAATGCCCTGGAGCGTATTGTGGAGGCAGCTGGAAAGCTTGCGGACCAGAAAGACCATGCAGCAGTCAGAGAAGCTTCTCAGGAAGAAAAAGAACTTATCAAAGAATCTGAAAGCTTTGTTACAAAATTTGAAGATGCCATGGATGATGATTTTAATACAGCAGATGCTCTGGCAGCAGTTTTTGAATTGGTTAAATTTTCCAATACAAATGTAACAGGAGAAAGCTCAGCAGAGTTTGCAGGGCAGTTGTTCACTACAATGAAGGATCTGTGTGAAGTTCTGGGACTGAACGTGGAGAAAAAAGACGAAATTCTTGATAAAGAGATTGAAGATCTGATCCAGGAGCGCCAGGAAGCAAGAAAGTCCAAGAACTTTGCAAGGGCTGATGAGATCAGAGATGAACTTCTTGCAAAGGGGATTCAGCTTAAAGATACACGCGAAGGTGTAAAATGGAAAAGAATTTAGATAATCTTAAACAGCAGTTTCAATTGGAGGATAGGGACCTTAGGACCTATTCTCCCTTAACACTGGCATATATTGGAGATGGTGTTTATGAACTGATCATACGGACCATTTTGGTTAAGCGTGGAAACTGTCCGGTGAACCAGCTTCACAAAAAAGCCAGCAGCCTTGTAAAGGCGTCTGCCCAATCTGCAATGATCGAGAAGATCGAGCCTGTACTTACAGAGGAAGAGCATGGGGTTTATAAAAGAGGCAGGAATGCCCATTCAGGTACAATGGCCAAGCATGCCACAATGTCTGATTACAGAAGGGCCACTGGGTTTGAAGCGCTTGTAGGGTATCTTTATTTAAAAGAGGATTTTTCAAGGATCCTTGAACTGGTAAAGCTGGGATTACCCCAGGAATATTAAGGTGAAAGAGGAATAATATGAGTGAGCAGATAGAGGGACGCAATGCAGTAATGGAAGCATTTCGTTCAGGACAGGTGATCGACAAGCTTTTTATTTTGGATGGGTGTCAGGATGGTCCGGTAAGAAGTATTGCTCGTGAAGCCAGAAAAAAAGACACGATTATCAATTACGTGCCAAAGGAGCGGCTGGATCAATTAAGCCAGACAGGCTCCCATCAGGGAGTGATCGCCCAGATTGCTGCCTATGAGTATTCTACCGTAGAGGATATACTGGAAAAAGCAAGAGAAAAGGGCGAGCCGCCATTTATTTTCCTGCTTGATAATATTGAGGATCCGCATAATCTGGGAGCAATCATCCGGACTGCAAATCTGGCAGGGGCGCATGGAGTGATCATTCCCAAAAGAAGGGCAGTGGGCCTTACAGCTACCGTTGCCAAAACATCTGCAGGTGCATTGAATTATACACCGGTGGCAAAAGTAACAAATCTTGGAAAGACAATTGATGAACTGAAAGAGGCCGGTATCTGGTTTGTATGTGCAGATATGGATGGTGATAGGATGTATGACCTGAACCTGAAAGGTCCTATCGGTATGGTGATCGGTAATGAAGGAGAAGGAGTCAGCCGTCTGATCAGAGAAAAATGTGACTTTACAGCAGCGATTCCTATGAAAGGGGATATTGATTCTCTGAATGCTTCAGTTGCTGCAGGTATACTTGCATACGAGATCGTTCGTCAGCGACTTTCCTGAAACGCCTGTAAAGGGCAGGAGGAATTATGGAACAGTACAGTAAATATAGTGATGAAGAGCTGATTCAAAGACTGCGTGCCGGTGAAACGGGAATTGCGGATTATCTGATCGAAAAATATAAATATCTTGTACGGCGGAAAGCCAGAGCAATGTTCCTTATAGGCGGTGATACAGATGACCTGATTCAGGAGGGGATGATTGGGCTTTTTAAAGCTGTCAGGGATTATCATCCGGGAAAGGAAGCTTCTTTTGTTACCTTTGCACAGATGTGTATTGATCGTCAGATTTACAGTGCTGTTCAAAGTTCCAACAGACAGAAACATATGCCATTAAATACCTATATTTCGCTAAGCCAGGAGGATGAAGAAAGCCCCCTGGCGCAAGCATGGGTTGAAACACCAGAAGAGATCATCATAGACAGGGAGAATACCCGTGCCTTGGAAGATGAAATCAAATCTGCTTTAAGCCCAATGGAAAATACAGTGTTAAATTATTATTTAGAAGGAAAAAGCTATGCAGATATCGGGATGCTGATGTACAAGAATCCTAAGTCTGTAGACAATGCTTTACGAAGGATCCGCACAAAGATCCGTAATTATCTGGAAAAGAAATATGTTCTGTAACATTGTTTTTTCAGGTGTGAAAAGTTTTAGGCTTTTTTTATAGATCTTTATAGTTCTTTCATTGACTTTTTTTCTCTATTTGGTAAGATATAGCCATCTTATAAATATTTCAGCGTTACATTTCATAAATCTAATTTCTTTTGATCTTAATCTGATCATTTTTTCATTTTTGTATCTTTTTAAATTGAAAATTTGTACTATTTATTTTTGCACATGCCGGAGCATGTACATGTCTTTTTTCATTTCTGGAGGTGATTCCCTTGTGCTGATTCAGTAATTCTATGATTACAGTGTCAAAAGGTTTGATCCCACCTGTGTTTGCATAAGGGTGGGAGAATGACTTTTACTTCTGAAAAAAATGAACTTGAAAGGAGCTAAATAAAATCTATCAGAAAATGAAAAGAAAAATCATGATCTTATTTGCATTGGGGTGTATGACAGTTCTGGGAGCCGGGGCAGTTACCTATACCTATCTGACTGATGATGATGTGAAACAAAATGAAATAAGGGCAGCAGAAAATAAAGTACACATAGAAGAAGAATTTAAGCCACCGGAGGATCCGCAACCAGGCGATGTGATCGTCAAAAAGCCCTGGGTAGTCAATGACAGTAAAATTCCTGTCTATGTACGGATCAGAGTGCATTTTTCGGATTCGCGTGGGGAGTTACAGTGTGAACCTTTGCAGATTCACAGAAAATGGAACCGGCAAGAGGATGGCTACTATTATTATGATAATGCATTGGCAGCAGGTGAAAAGACAGAGCCCTTATTTGAAAGAATTCAGTTAAAGCCGGATTTGATAAAAGAAGAAATCTGTCCATTCGATCTGATTGTTTATACTGAATCTGTCCAGGCTTACGGATTTACAAATGCAGAGACTGCATTTGCAGCGCTTGATGGAGGGAAAGAATGAGGAAAAATATAAAAGCTATAGGGCTGCTTCTGGCGATTGCCTGCATTTCAGGGGCACTTTATCAGGGAACAGGTGCTTATCTGACAGATGAAAGAAAGGTTGTGAATCATCTGGATTTTGCAGGAGCGAAAGGGATGCAGGCAGTTCTTACAGAGCCGGCATGGGAACCGGAAAAAGGCCTGTTGGTGATTCCGGGAATAAAGCTTTTAAAGGATCCACAGGTTACGAATACATCGTCTATTGATATGGATGAACTGGTAGCTTTGAAAGTGGAATTTGTTTATACCAGGGATTCTGATGAAAGAAAAAAAGGAGAACAGCTGACAAAGGAAGACATGAAGCTAGTTAGCCAGGTATTCGAGATTGATTACAATTCAGATGATCCAAAGAAGGCAGATTGGGTCCGGTTTAAAGGAGAAAGCAGGGAAGATGTCAGGCAGTGCTTTTATTATAAAAAAGTTCTTGAACGTCAGCTTCCGGAGAAGGGAGAAACAACGGTGCCATTATTTACACAGGTACAAGTAAGGAAAGAAGTAAACAATCTGATGGCTGAAAAGATCAGGCAGATAGGCGGTGTGGAAATCAGAGTTTCAGGAAGGGTGCTTCAGCAGATGGAAGGGGAAAGGTATTTTGGACTAAACAGTCCAGAAGAGGCTTATCAGGCAGGATTGTTCCAGGAACTGGAATTGTAGAATGAAATATGTGGAAGGATTGTTGCAGGATGAAGAAAAATAATTTTTTACTGAGGGCAGGGAAAATAGTGATTTGTATATGCCTGTGTACAGCTGCGTTATGGAAAGGTGACACAATGTCTTTTTTTACAGATAAAGATGAAAAGATCAACTGTTTTACCACAGGCAACCTGACGGTAGGATTGAAAGAACCGGAGTGGGACCCCAAAAAGGATAATGATGGTAAAAATCTATATCCGGGGTGTACCTTATATAAAAATCCTACAGTTAAGAATATTACAGATAGCAGTCATGGGGAAGAACCCTGTTATGTACGGATGAAGGTGGAAATCCTGGACAAACAGGGAGAACCGATTTCTGACATGGAAAAACTAAATCTGATTTATAAAACAATATATTATGATCCGGAATTTAAAGGAAGCTATACCAATACAGGAGAATCAATTAAGCTTGTACAGAACCGGAAACCAGGATATTCCCTGAAGGAGATGACTTCTTATTCTATGATAAACCCATTGTGGGAAAAGGATACATACAGATCCGGGAAAGCAAGTCTTGTTTTTAATTATAAGGGAAAAGACGGAACCGGAATTTTGAATAATGGAGAAGAGTCTATGCTTTTTACCACGATTGTGATACCAACTGATTGGGATAACCGTCAGATTCAATTGGTGGATGGCTACAGGCTGGATATTTCTGTACAGGCAGTTCAGGCACAGGGAATCACTGCACCAAAGGAGGCCTGGGCTGTTATGGATCAGTTAACAGGAGGTGCAGATGAAAAAGATATTTAAAAAAATAATGATTACAGCGTCTGGAGTTCTTTTGCTTACCTGTACGGCAGCAGGAGCGTGGAAAATCTCCGGAAGATCCAGAAATGTTCTTATCACAGCTTCTTTTTCCAATCGGATTATTGAGGAATATCAGATACCGGATCATGTGAATCCAGGCCAGAAGATTTCTAAAATCGTGAATGTGAAAAATACCGGAACACGGGATAGCTTTATAAGACTTCGCATTACCGGAGTTCTGGGGAAAAGGAATACAGAAGATCAGCTGGTACCGGATCCATCCTTAGATCCGGCTATGATACAAATGGAGTTTAATACGGAAAAATGGAAGAATCTGGGGGATGGTTACTGGTATTATACAGATATTCTGGAACCGGGAAAGACGACAAAGGAGCCGCTTTTAAAAGGCTTTTGGCTTCGTAAGGAAGCAGACAACCAGTATAAGGGGAAGGATGGGGAAATCCTTGTTGAATTAGAAAGCATACAGGCTTCAAGCACAGCACTGGAAGATCTGTGGAAGGTAAAGAAAGAAGTTCTGGGGGTATCAGAAAGCAAATGCAGAGCCTGCGATACGGTAACAAAGGTTACTGTGAAGAAAGATTCTAAGATTGTGATCAATGAAGGAGATGCAGATCTGTTTGCAAATTTTAAAAACCTTCTTCCAGGATGCGCAAGGACACAGAGCATAAAAATAAATAATCAAAGTGGAAACAGTATGGATCTGTATCTGAAAGCAGAGGATAATTCCGGGAAATCGCAGACAGGCGTGATGAAGAAAAAGATAGAGACCTTTCTTGGAAAATATGCATTTATACAGGTAAAGGAAGGAAATAAAGTGCTTTACCAGGGTGCTGTGAATGGAAAAACAAAAGGATCAGGACAACCTTTGACAAAAGGGATTTTGCTTGGGAGGTTTTTGGGAAAAACAAAAAAGGAACTGGTTGTGAAGCTTTGGGTGAATGCGGAAATGGGAAATGAATACCAGAATCTTACCGGAAAAGTAGACTGGGTTTTTTATGGTGAAGAAACTGATCCGAACAATAAAACAGCAGACGATGCAGGAAAGAATGATCAGGCAGCGAATCCTTCATCATATGGCAATGCTGGCACCAAAATGGGTATGTCAGCCAGGATCAGCCCTAAAACAGATGATAGTTCAAAAATATCAGCCAATTTATGTCTTCTGGTAATTGGAATCAGTATGATAGCAATATACAAAAAGAAAGCAGCTGAATTTAAGAAAGGAAATTCGGAAAAATGAAAGACATTCGATCCTGGTTGGTGAGAATGACGGAAGGGGTGTTCTGTCTAGGCATGTTTATGATGGCTGTTCCTGTGGTTTTAGGAATGCAATGTTATACGGTGATTTCCGAAAGTATGGAACCTGAAATTCCAAAAGGCGCTGTGATTTATGTGAGAAAAATATCCTTTTCCAGGATCAGACCAAAGGATGTGATCACATACCGGATAGGGCAGAAGGAAGGTACGGTCACCCACCGGGTGGTAAGGATTGACGAAAAAAGGAAGGTGCTGTTTACAAAAGGGGACAGAAATGAAATTCAGGATGCATGCCCGGTGAAAGAAGAGCAGATCCAGGGAATCGTCAAAGGGTGTATACCTGTAGTGGGATATGGAATTTTGTTTTTTAAGACAAAATGCGGGATGGTGACACTGATAATTCTTCTGGTATTGGCAGAAGGGATCTGTCTGTTTATGAAAAGAAAGGAGAAGCAGAAACATAAATGCTGAAGGTGAACAGAAAAAAATATAAGATTTTGGCAGCAGTGGGGATGGGAACCTGTCTTATCGCAGGAGGCACATCAGCAGCTTATTTAAAAGATGCGGTTGGAGAGGTGCAAAATGTGATCACTGTAGGAAACATAAAAGCTGTATTAGAGGAACCCCACTGGAATCCGGAAAAGAAAATGTATTTACATCCTGGTGAGAGTACCCAAAAGGATCCGGTTGTGAAAAATACAGGGTTAAATGAGGAATATGCGTTTTTGGAAGTCCGTATACCGAAAAGAGAGATAGCTGTTGTTAATGACGATACAAAGATGAAAATGAACAAGGAATCAAGAGCGGTATTTACCTTTGAAGCAGAAAAAGGCTGGGAACTGGTGAGGCAGGAAGAACAGGAAGATCAGCAGGTCTATGTTTATGGATATCCGGAAATCTTAAAACCAGGAGAAAAGACGGAGCCTTTATTTAGAAATATTCGTGCGGTGAATTATCTGGAAGGAGATCTGAAAGGAGATGAGCTGCTAAAGGTTCAGGTAAAAGCGCAGGTGATCCAGACAAATGTGGAGGGAAAAAGCCTGTCGTTGATTTATCAGGAATTTTTGAAACAGGAGCAGACAGACCAGAAAGGGGAATCGTATGTATAATAAGAAAAAGAAAGGCAGGATACGCCTGCTTGCAGGTATGGTGGCTGTCTTGCTTTTGGCAGGAAGTGGTCTTGGATATGTACAGGCGGAAAATACCGAAAGCCGGAATGGGCAAAGCAGCCAGGAACTGGAAGAAACTTATCAGAATTGGGAAATCAAGGATGTTGATGAAAGTCTGTCCGAGAATAGTGGGGATGATTTAGCATCTGATCTTGAAGCTGCTGCTGAAATATCTGAAATACCTGAAGAAATTGAAGACGTGGAAGAGGTTATGGAAGAAACGGATTTACTCAACCAACAGGAAGCAGATGAAGAGTTTTCTGATGAGAATGGAGAAATCCATGAGCATATAGAGGATGAACTTGCTGATCCGGATTTGAAAAATGAAATAACTGCAGTAACAGAAGGTAAAGCCATCATTTCATCCGGATCTGAATACAGGCTTGTAACTGCCGGCAGTGAAGTTTATAAGGGAAACTATAATCTTCTGGGAGACTCTAATAACAGAAAGAAATTCGTATTTGTTCCTTTTAACAATGCAGGAAATGATGTTGCATATCTGGAAGTGGGAGGTGTGATCTATTTTGTCCCCAGGAACATGAATGCGGCGGGAAAGTATGGATTTCTTGTGCAGAATGTAGGGTTTAACAGTGAAATGAACTGCGGATTGGATATGCGTTTTACAGTTACAGGATATAAGGATTATGTGCTGGATGATAATGGAAATGGAGTATCGGGAATATATCCTGCTTTTGGATTCTGGAAAAAATATGGTTTATGTTTTGCATTTGGCGGAGCTGATCAGAATATCCGGATAGAGATTCTGAAACATGGAACAAGCATACCGGTAAAGGGGGATTATAGTTTTCGCTGGCTGGATATTGATGCAGGCCAGAGATTCGGGATCCGTCTCCTGGATGGTACCTTGGCAGGACGATATGCAATGAAAAGCTGTTCTGCTTACTATCAGAATGATTTTCCCCGGTTTAATCAGACCTACCAGATGGTGAATGCTGCTCAGAATACAGATTATCACGGAAAAACAGGAAAATGGATGGATGGTACTGTATATTGGGAATTGAAGGATTGCTCAAAATTGAATCTGTTGATCGCAACAGCTGGTAACTCTAAACAGGGACGCAGACCGGCAGAATCCAGTAGGGAGAAATATGCACAATACAGCACCGGAAAATTTCCTGAGGATACAGGAGTAGATATGGGGCTGCTTGCCTGGGATGGGGAATCTTATGGCGCAAGAGAGAATCCTCAGAAGATTTACAAATATGTAAGCAATACGGAGGTAAGCCTGGCAGAACTGGCTGGAAAAACGGAAAATCTGGTTGGAGCAGCAGGCGATTCATTTTATTACTATTTGACAAACCATGTTCCCGTAGAGGCGCCTGCATACTATTATAACCAATATACTATTGCGGATATGCTTCCGGTGGGAGCTGCTTATGATGGATCAGTACAGGTAATCAAAGGAGAGACCGGGGAAGATGTTACCGGATGGTTCCAGATTTCTACAGAAGGTCAGGGCATCACCTTTCAGTCGGTACACTTATCCAATAGCGACTTTTATGGTTCCACATATATTTTTAAAATACGGGTCAGGATGGATACAAGTCAGCTTCAACCTACAGCAGAAGGTAATTATCTGGTTTACCGGATTTCCAATAGTGCATCAGTCACAAGTTGTCATAAAACAGATACACAGGCGAAGACAGCTGTTTCGCAGCCGGTGTACACTATATTAAAAGAACTGGGAAAAGGAAAAATCTGTATCCGTAAAACGGATGCCGCCGGGAAAGAACTTCCTGGAGCCCTGTTTGAGATCCGGTCTGCTGAAAATATTTATTCTCCGGCAGGAGCTTTACTTCTGGAGGAAGGGACGATAGTGCAGCAGCTTACTCTGACATCCGGGAAAGGGATTTCAGACCCATTATATGCCGGAAAATATACGGTGTCTGAGATAAACCCACCAGCAGGTTACTGTGCAGATCCGATTCCCCAGACTGTAGAAGTGAAAAGCACCGGATATGAAAATCAGCCGTCAGAAGCTGTATTTATTAATAGTCCGACCACAGTATATCTGAAAAAAATATCTGAGCGTCTGGATGGGGAAAATGAGTATACACCATTACAGGGCGTAGGTTTTATGGTCTGGAATAAAGATAGTGGAAAGGAAACAGGACAGAAACTTTTTACAGATTCACAGGGGCTTATACTTTTAAGTGGATATATTCCTGGCACCTATTGTTATCAGGAAACCAACATACCGGAAGGCTATGCCGGAGACCTGATATCCGGAGAATTTGTGATTGATGAAAAAGGGCTGTGCCAGGGGGAGAAGGAGCATGTGATCCTGGTAGAAAATTCCTGTATTAAAGCGGAATTCTTAAAAGTTGATAAAAGTACCGGACAGCCGATTTCAGGTGCAAAACTTCAACTGACAGACGACAAAGGAAAAGTAGTTGAAACATGGGTTTCCGGTGAAAAACCATACAGGATCTACCGGATACCGAAAGGCCTTTACACATTGACAGAATTGGAAGCACCCGCAGGGTATAAAAAAGGAAAACCAGTAACCTGTCAGATAGAAGCAAGTGATCAGCTTCAGTCCTTCAGGATTATGAATGTAAAGTATGTAACTATAAAACTGCAAAAGACCATTCATAGTGAGGAAATCGTAAAGGCGCATGGAACGCCATGTTTCTTTCTGGGAGTCGCAGGCCAGGATCTGGATGGAGAATCATATACTCTGTTCAAAGAAGTACGTTTTCCTGAGGTTGGGATCCAGGAGAAAAAAGAGTATTCTGTGATGATAAGTTTTCAGGTGCCAGCCGGGCAGTATCAGGCTTTTGAAGAAAAAACAGCCAGATATATGCTGGAAGAAATACGAAATGTGAAAAATGGAAGTATAACTGCAGATGGCTGTGTAGACTTTCAACTGTCTGGGAATCAGGACGGAGAAGCGGAATTTGTGAATAAAAAAGTAACGGATGAATACTTAAGTCACACGGATTTTGTAAGAAATGTGATCATTCCGGCCAAGTGAAAAAATAAGTGGTGCCAGACAAAAATTAATGTGCCAGGTAAAAATATGCGTGCCAGACAAAAAATATGTGTGTCAGGCAAAAATAAGTGTTGACAATTAACCGGTTCTCTGCTAATATAATTGACTGTGAGCGGCAAAAAGCTTGCAGTCAGTGCTGCTGTGGCTCAGTCGGTAGAGCGTCGCCTTGGTAAGGCGGAGGTCACGGGTCCGATTCCCGTCAGCAGCTTTAAAGTCCTTGATTTTCAAGGACTTTTTTTCTAAATAAAAATGCTTACAAGCGGGAAAAAGTAAGACCATTAGCAATAGGAGGGGAAAAGATGGAAAACGAAACCATTTCCAAGAATTTTATTGAGAATATTATTGATAAAGATCTGGCAGAGGGAGTTTATGACACTGTTCATACCCGTTTTCCGCCGGAGCCAAATGGTTATCTGCATATTGGCCATGCAAAGTCTATTCTTTTGAATTATGGTCTTGCTAAAGAATACAATGGTAAATTTAATATGCGTTTTGATGATACAAACCCGACCAAAGAAAAATCAGAGTTTGTAGATTCTATTAAAGAAGATATCCATTGGCTGGGAGCAGATTGGGAAGACAGACTGTTTTTTGCGTCTGATTATTTTCCACAGATGTATGAGGCTGCTGTAAAGCTGATCAAAAAAGGTAAAGCTTATGTTTGTGATCTGACTGCTGAACAGATCCGTGAGTATAGGGGAACCCTGACAGAGCCGGGAAAGGAAAGCCCTTACCGCAACCGTTCTGTAGAAGAAAACCTGAATTTATTTGAAGAGATGAAGGAAGGCAAATATGGTGATGGAGAGAAAGTACTGAGAGCCAAAATTGATATGGCATCTCCAAACATGAATATGCGTGATCCTGTTATTTACAGAGTTGCTCATCGTACCCATCACAGAACAGGAGACACCTGGTGTATTTATCCAATGTATGATTTCGCACACCCCATTGAGGATGCTATTGAAGGGATCACCCATTCTATCTGCACCTTGGAGTTTGAGGATCACAGACCGCTTTATAACTGGGTGGTAGAGGAACTAGAGTATCCCCATCCGCCAAAACAGATCGAGTTTGCAAAGCTGTATCTTACCAATGTGGTAACTGGTAAACGTTATATCAAAAAGCTTGTAGAAGATGGTATTGTAGATGGTTGGGATGATCCGCATCTTGTATCTATTGCAGGTCTTCGCAGGAGAGGATATACACCTGAATCTATTAAGAAATTTGTAGAGCTTTGCGGTGTTTCCAAGGCAGACAGTTCTGTCGATTATGCAGCACTGGAATACTGCATCAGAGAAGATCTTAAGTTAAAAAGACCGCGTATGATGGCTGTTCTGGATCCTATCAAACTGGTGATTGATAATTATCCGGAAGATCAGATTGAATATCTGGATGCTCCTAACAATATGGAGAATGAAGCTCTGGGCAATCGGAAGATACCATTTGGAAAAGAATTGTATATCGAAAGAGAAGATTTCATGATCGAACCTCCTAAGAAATACAAAAGACTTTTCCTAGGAACAGAGGTACGCCTGATGAATGCATACTTTGTCACATGCACCGGATTTGAAGCGGATGATGATGGTACTGTACGGGTAGTGCATTGTACCTATGATCCGGCTACCAAGGGAGGTAATGCACCGGATGGACGTAAAGTAAAAGGGACGATCCATTGGGTAGAAGCAACCCATGCAGGAAAAGTCCAGGTTCGTCTGTATGAGAACATTGTAGATGAGGAAAAGGGTGTATACAATAAAGAAGATGGTTCCCTGAACCTGAATCCGAATTCTCTGGTTAAAGCAGAGGCCTATGTGGAACCTGCACTGTTGGAAGCAAAGGGATATGACAGCTATCAGTTTGTGCGGAATGGTTTCTTCTGTGCGGATATTCATGATTCAAAAGAAGGGCAGCCTGTCTTTAACAGGATCGTATCATTGAAGAGCAGCTTTAAACTTCCAAAAGCATAAAGATAAATAGAAAGGGGATGCAGCCTGTATTAAAGGCCTGCATCCCCTGAATTATTTATTCCACAGGAATTTCGGTTGTAGTTTCATCAGCTGCATCTTCCTGGGGAGCATCAGTAGTCTTATCAGTTTCATTCTTTGCTTCCGGTTGGGAGTTGTCAGCAGTTGTGGTTTCGTCAGCTGTATCTTCCTGGGAAGCGGCTGTAACGTCATTTTCAGTTTCATCGTTTGGAGATGGTTCCCAGGACTGGAATGCTTCTTTAGATTCCTTTGCAGGCTTTTCTTCAGATTCGTCCTGATCAAAGTCTTCATCATCAAAATCAAAATCCTCAAGATCCGTGCGATTTTTCAAAAAAGCTGCAGCAATAGCACCAGCAGCAGCGGCTGTCAGAGCGCCAACAGCGACAAATCCCCAGTATTTATTAATTTTTGCCATGGTGATATACTCCTTTCATATTATGAGTAAAACCAAGTGATTAGATTACTCATTTCTAATGTGTCCATTGTAATACTTTTGCCTGAAAAAGAAAAGAAAAATATAAAAGAAGTTGCATGGCAGTAAGGGAGAGGGTATACTATAGCATGTTAAAAATCGAAGAAAAAGAATTTGCAGGAGGAATTATGGATAATATTATTCTGGCATCTGCATCTCCGCGCAGGAAAGAACTTCTGCAGCTGGCAGGAGTAAGTTTTACAGTACTTCCTGCAACAGGAGAAGAACAGATCAGTACAGATATCCCATGGGAAGCGGTGGAACAGTTATCCTTCCAGAAAGCACAGATGGTGGCTGAAAGCCATTTTTGGGAAGAGGGAACTCTGGTTATAGGAGCAGATACCATCGTTGTTTATCAGGAAAAGATACTTGGAAAGCCAAAAGATGCAAAAGACGCAGTACAAACACTGCTTTGCCTTCAAGGGAATACTCATCAGGTATACACAGGTGTGACAGTTTTCAAAAAACAGGCTGGCCAGTGGCTTACCAATACGTTCTGGGAATGTACAGATGTTACGTTCTACCCGGTGTCTTTGGAAGAAATCCAAGCATATGTAAAAACAGGCGAGCCAATGGATAAGGCTGGAAGCTATGGGATCCAGGGGGCTTTCGGGATTTATGTAAAAGAGATTAAGGGAGATTACAATAATGTGATCGGCCTTCCTGTTGGACGGCTTTTATACGAAACGAAAAAAATGGGGATAAATCTGAAAGGATGAGATTATGAGAAAAGCGTGTATTTTCGATCTGGATGGAACACTGGCATTTACACTGGATTCAATGGCGACTGTGGCTAATCAGGTGCTTACAGAATTGGGACTTAGAGAACTTCCTACTGAAAAATTTAAATATTATTGTGGGGACGGGGCAGATATGCTGGTTCGCAGATGTCTGGAAGATGCAGGAGATCCCCAGCTGGACCATTATGAAGAGGCAAGAAAAATGTACAGAGAAAGGTTTGACCAGGATCCACTTTATAAGGTTTCTGTATATCCGCATATGATGGAAGCTTTAAATGCGTTAAAAGAAACTGGGGTCAAAATTGCTGTTTGTTCTAACAAGCCCCATATTGCTTCTGTAAAAGTGGTAGAGGAACTGTTTGGGGATCTTTTTGATGTGGTGATCGGACAAAGCTCCCAGATTCGCAGGAAACCTGCACCGGATGAACCTTTAAAGGCAGCACAGATCATGAATGTAAAGCCAGAAGAATGTATGTATTTTGGAGATACTGGCACAGACATGCAGACAGGAAAAGCGGCTGGCATGCTGACTGTGGGTGTGCTTTGGGGATATCGCACAAAAGACGAATTGATTGCAAACGGTGCAGATCTTCTGCTTGAAACACCGAAAGATATATGGAAAATTTACAGGGAGAAAAAAGATGATTAAATTGATCGCAAGTGATCTGGACGGAACTTTGCTGCTAAACGGAGCGCAGGATCTGCCAGAGGAAATGTTTGATCTGATTCCAAGACTGAAAAAAGCGGGGATTCTTTTTGCTGCTGCCAGCGGAAGACAGTATGCGAATATGAGACGTCTGTTTGCCCCGGTAGTATCAGACATGGCATTTATATGTGAAAACGGTGCATTAGTGGTAAAAGACGATAAGATCCTATATCAGGAAATCTTTGACTCAGACCTGATGAAAGATATCATCCAGGCAGTAAATGAAAAGGAAGGTGCAGAATATTCTTGCTCTACAAAAGATTTTTACTATATTCAGCCGAAAACAGAGGAATATTACAATCTGCTCAAGAATGTGGTGAAATGTGACTGTAAGGTGATCAAAGGTGTGGAGGAGATCACGCTTCCTTGTTTGAAAATGGCAGTATATGAGCCGGCAGGAGTTACAGATGAATGTATAAAATACTGGCAGAACCGGTTCAGTGATCGTTGTAAGGTTGTGACGTCAGGAACGGTATGGATTGATTTTATACCTTTTCAGACAAATAAAGCCATTGGTCTGCGAACTTTACAGGATATGTATGGTATTGCAGCAGATGAGTGTATAGCCTTTGGGGATGAATACAATGATATTGAAATGCTTCAGGCAGTAAAATACAGCTTTGCCATGACACATTCCAAGCCGGGGGTACGTGCTTCGGCAGATTTTGAGGCAGAAAGAGAAGAGCCGGTGTTGGAGGCTATTCTTCAGTCGGAGGGAAATATAGAGAAAATTCCCCTTACTCCGGCGAGAAGATAATTCCATGCAAGCAGGAGACACCACTAAATAGAAAACACAACTAAATAGGAAACACAACTAAATAGGAAACTGAACAGCAGGAGGAAAATAATATGTATACAGAAGAATGCATTAACATATTTCTGAAAAAACAGGGACAGCTTTTTGATGAACCAGTAGCAGAGAATCCGGAAGAGGCAGAGGCTTTTCTGGAAGACTGCATGGCGGTTGTGGTAGATTCCATCAAGGATGTAAAAGTATATCTGTCCGGAATGGGCGCAGATGTAGATGGACTTTCAGATGAAGAACTGGAAGAAGAAAGTGAAGTTTTTCCTCTTCCTGATGGAACATATTTGATCGTAGAAGGGTGAAACTGTCAGGTAAATCCATTTTACATGAAGGAAAAAAAGTCTGCTATAATACATATAGAAAATAAAACAGCAGATATATCCGGATCAGAATTAGTGATATGATTTGCCGGACATAAAATGTAAAGGAGGATGGCATATGAAACCCAAAAAGATTTTATCTGTTCTAATGGCAATGCTTATGGCTCTTTCGTTACTTCCGTCACTTGTATTTGCATCGGAAGCACAGGCTGTGAAGCTTGATGGAAAGCTGAAGATCAAAGGAACAGCTTCTGTGGGAAGTGTGCTCAGAGCAGAGTATAAAAAGGTAATTCCTGAAGGGATTACAGACGAGGATGTTACATTCCAGTGGTCAAGAAAGACTGGAGATGAACTGACTGAGGTGGGTAAAGAGAAAACGTACACCCTGGTACAGGAAGATATGGGCAACAGGATCCAGCTTAAGATTACAGGAAATGAAGAACTTGGTTTTACAGGTGAATTAAAGGCACTTAGTGTGGAGGTTGTGGCAGAGGGTGAGACTCCTGCTCCGGATGAGGATAATGAAGATGACCTTACACAGCAGGATGTACAGATTCCGGAGGCTGCAGGCGAGGGTGCTTCAGACGCAGACGTAGATGTTCAGGGTGATACCCAGGATACAGACATTCCGGAGGCTGGGGATGATACCCAGGATACAAACATTCCGGAGGCTGGGGATGATACCCAGGATGCAAACATCCCGGAGGCTGGAGGAGATACCCAGGATACAAACATTCCAGAGGCTTCTGATGACGGCACTACGGGAGCTGCCCAGGATATTCCGGCAGATACAGACAACAGTGCGATCCAGATCAATAATGAAGAGACTCTTAATATTCCGGAGACTACAGATGCAGATGCTCCGGAACTGACATACAGTGCAGAAGTATCTATGGATAACAGCACTGGTGTACTTGATTTTGGCAGTGCAGAGGCAGGATATACACAGCTTCCTGGTGAGCAGTATGTGACTATTACTAACACAGGCACAGGCGATTTGAATTTCACCAGTGTTTCACCAGAGCACTTTATGGTACAGGATATTACAGAGCCTCTGAAAGCAGGGGAATCTGTAAATGTATGGGTTCAGCCAAGAGAGGGTATACCGGCTGGTATTTATAAGGACACGATCACCTATACTACCGAGGAAGGGGCACAGGCTTCCTTTGAAGCAGATTTTACAGTGAATGAAGCAGCTCAGGTAACAGATGGAAATGGTGAGGATACAAATGCACCGCAGGATCAGCAGAAAACTGATCCGGCACCTTCTGTGACACCAGACGTGGCTGCAGGAACAGCCCTTACATTTGATCCTGTTACAGCAGGATATACAGAACTTCCAGCAGGGAAGACTGTAAGCTTCAGCAATCAGGCAGGCACAGCAGAGGCACAGCTTAAGGCAGTGCTTGACGCAGGTGCACAGGCAGCTTTTACAGCAGCATTTTCAGCAGATACCTTAGCAGCAGGCGCAACGGAATCTTCAGTATTGACGGTTCAGCCAGTAGCTGGTCTTACAGCAGGTACTTATTCCGGTAATGTGACTGTACAGGTTAATGGAGTGGATTTTGCTACCTATCCTGTATCCCTTACAGTGAATGCACCGGCAGCAGCGAGTCTGGCAGCAGATCCGGCAAGCGGAAGTACTCTTGCATTTGATTCTGTAAAAGAAGGATATGCAGCAGCACCAGATGCAAAGTCTGTTACAGTAAGCAATTCAGGAAATGCAGCAGCGAATCTGACAGCTGTTCTTGATGAGGCAGGACAGAATGCATTTACTGCAGCTCTTTCACAGGCTTCTATAGCAGGTGGGGAGTCTGCTATTCTGGCAGTTCAGCCGAAGATGGGACTGAAAGCCGGTACTTATACAGGACAGGTATCTGTATTGAATGATGGAAATATTGTATTCACATATACATTTTCTTTGACTGTGGCACCGGCAGATGTATTTGGATTATCTGTAAATCCCAGCATAGTTGATTTTGGTACTGTGAAAGCCGGTTATACAGAAGCACCACAGGCTGGCACAGTTACTGTAAAGAATGAAGGTAATACAACCATCAATCTGAAGCAGCCAATCGGCGGTGATTTTGAGGTGGGCGCTCTTTCTGCAGTGACACTTGCACCAGGTGAGAGTGCAACCTTTACTGTAAGACCTAAGACAGGTCTTGCAGAAGGACTGTTTGATCAGGATATTGTAGTAGCAAGCGATAATTCCCAGACAAGTGTAAAGGCAATCCTTACAGTTGCAAAAGCAGAGGTTAAATTGACAGGGATCACCAAACCTTCTCAAATTACAGGGCTTGCCAATGGTACGAAGAAATCCGCAACGGCTCTGAAGCTTCCTGAGACTGTTGTCATCAGTACTACAAATGGAAAGATGAAAGCATCCGTTAAATGGGATGTAAATGGCAGCTCTTATGATCCAGACAGCACAGATGCACAGACATTTACCGTAAAGGGAACAGTGACATTACCTAGTGGTGTGACCAATCCTGATCAGATCAGCACTATTGTTTCTGCAAAAGTAAGTGTGAATGGACGTTCTGCAGTGGTTGCAGACCCATCCGGAAATACTATTGCAGGGATTGATCCTAACGCAGCTTATACTACAGCGACCAAGATCACCGTCACAGCAAATGGTGCAGGTATGAATAATACCGATCCTGGAACCGGAGATACCAGATATATTCCGGCAAGCTGGAAGGTTCTTGAAGAAAGAAAGTGGGAGCAGGCTCCTTATTCAGCTACATTCAGAATGGCTAAGGCAGGCAGCTATACTATGACAGTTGTATTCAATCAGCAGAAATACGATGGAAGTAACTGGGTAAATACAGGTGCACAGGATGCTAAGCAGGTCAACTTCAATGTTTCACAGGCAGATGGCCAGGATCTTACCCCGGTAGCGAACCGTACAGATGCTAACCAGAAAAATGCAGTACGTACCGGTGATAACACACCGATCATGACATTTGTGATTATTCTGGTGGTTGCAGTGATCTGCATCATTGGTGTAGTTGTTTACAGAAAAAAGAAAAAATGATTTCATAATATAGTGATGTTGTCAGCAGGCTTTTTAGGGAAGCTTATTATTCCCTAAAAAGCCTGCTGTTTTATGAAATAAAGCCAACTGTTAGCACTCAACTTACATGAGTGCTAAATTTTTCTTGACTTTTGAAAAGAAGAGTATTAGTATATATTGCATAAGAGTAAAAATCAAAGGAGAGTGATCTACATGGCTGAAAAGCATGGTAGTTTATCAATTAACAGTGACAATATTTTTCCAATTATAAAGAAATGGTTATATTCTGATCATGATATTTTTGTCAGGGAACTGGTTTCCAATGGTTGCGATGCAGTGACGAAGCTGAAGAAACTGGATGTAATGGGCGAGTATACATTGCCGGATGATTACAAGCCGGAGATCCATATTATTGTAGATCCGGAAAAGAAGACCCTGAAGTTTATTGATAATGGTCTTGGTATGACTGCAGATGAAGTAGAAGAGTATATTACACAGATAGCCTTTTCAGGCGCTACTCAGTTCCTGGAGCAGTATAAGGATAAGACTACAGATGATCAGATTATCGGTCATTTTGGACTGGGATTTTATTCTGCATTTATGGTTGCAGATGAGGTTCATATTGATACTCTTTCTTATAAAGAGGGCGCCACGGCTGTACATTGGACATGTGATGGCGGTACAGAGTATGATATGCAGGATGGGGATAAGACAACAGTTGGTACAGAGATCACACTGTTCCTGAATGAAGAGAGCGTAGAATTTGCCAATGAATATCGTATGCGTGAAGTACTTCAGAAATATTGTTCCTTCATGCCGGTAAATATTTATCTTGCTAAGGAAAATCAGGAGCAGGAGTACGAAACCATTGATGAGTCAGAGCTTCGTGAGGATGATGTAGTTGTTGAGCATATTCATGAAGATGCTAAGACTGAAGAGAAAGAAAATGATAAAGGAGAGAAAGAGGTTGTCGAAGTTTCTCCTGCAAAGAATAAGGTAAAGATTAACAAACGTCCAGTATCCTTAAGCAATCCCCATCCACTGTGGATGAAGCATCCAAATGAATGCACAGAGGAAGAATACAAAGAGTTTTATAGGACTGTATTTATGGACTACAAGGAGCCATTGTTCTGGATCCACCTGAATATGGATTATCCCTTTAACTTAAAAGGTATCCTGTATTTCCCGAAGATCAATACAGAGTATGATTCTATCGAAGGAACCATCAAGCTTTATAATAATCAGGTATTTATAGCTGATAATATTAAAGAAGTGATTCCAGAGTTCCTGCTTTTACTGAAAGGTGTGATCGATTGTCCGGATCTGCCTCTGAATGTATCCAGATCAGCACTTCAGAATGATGGATTTGTACAGAAAATTTCTGAATATATTACCAAAAAGGTTGCAGACAAATTGACCGGTATGTGTAAGACCGACAGAGAATCCTATGAGAAATACTGGGATGATATCAGTCCATTTATTAAATTTGGCTGCATTAAGGATAATAAATTTGCAGATAAAATGCATGATTACATTCTGTTCAAGAATATTGACGGAAAATATCTTACATTGAAGGACTGCATTGAAGAAAATAAAAAAGATCAGAGTGTAGAAGAGAAGGTTGAAGACACAAAAGAAGCAGAAGAGAAGAAAGAAGAATCCTCTGATGATAAGAAAGAGCCGGAAAAGACAACCATATTCTATGTGACAGATGAGATCCAGCAGAGCCAGTATATCAATATGTTCCGTGAAGCAGGCAAAGATGCTGTGATCATGAAACATAATATTGATGCTCCGTTTATTACTCATCTGGAGCAGAAAGATGAGCATGTACAGTTTAAGAGAATTGATGCAGACCTTTCTGAAGAAATGAAAGAAGATGCTGCCATTGACGAAGATACAGTAAAGAAGCTGACAGATATCTTCCGTACAAGCCTTAAGAAAGATAAATTGGAAGTAAAGGTTGAAAAGCTGAAAAATGCGGGTGTTGCAGCAATGGTTACTTTGTCTGAGGAAAGCCGCCGTATGCAGGATATGATGAAAATGTATAATATGTATGGCATGGATCCGTCCATGTTTGGCGGTCAGGAAACCCTAATCCTGAATGCAAACCATCCGCTGGTACAGTATGTGGCAGAGCATACAGATGGGGAGAATACATCCATGATCTGTGAACAACTGTATGATCTGGCAATGATGAGCCATAAACAGCTTTCACCAGAAGAAATGACAAAATTTGTTAAGAGAAGCAATGATATTCTGCTGAAACTGGCAGAAGCTTAATAAAGCCGGAAGAAGGTCGCTGTCTGGTACAAGATATATTATATCTGTACCAGAGACAGCGATTTTTTTTTATCTCAGTCGAGAAGACTCCCGCTTCTTTCAGGTGGTGAGTAACAGCAAGCTCGACTTGAAAAAAATCATAAAAAATATATATATTTTTCTGAAGTTGTTGTGTATAATATTAATGGGTTATTGTTGTAATTCAGATGATTCTTTCAGATAGAATCCAGAAAAGTGTAAGAAAAGCCGTATTGTATCACTGTGTGAACCAAGATAAGAAGTAAAGGAAACATTGTTTTACAGGAGGAGAGTTATGAGAAAGGTTTACGGCTTGATTAGAACACTTGGAGCTACTTCAAAGTATAAAGGTTATTATTTTGTTGCAGAAGCAGTGAAATTGTCAATGGGATTCGCAGAAAAGCCTGTACGGATCACGAAAGATGTATATCCCTGTCTGGCACGGAAATTTAAGTCCACACCTGTAAATGTGGAGCATGATATACGTACCGTTATTAATATATGTTGGGAGAACAACCGTGAAAAGATACAGGAAATTGCAGGTTACACTTTAGAGTATAAACCTACAAACAGTGAGTTTGTCGATATGTTGGCATATTATCTGAAAGAGCAGATCTGACAAAGCACATGTGAAAGATGACAAAGGATGAAGAAGAGCTGAAACAGGAGTCGGAATGGCGAAACTGACTCCGGAGATTACATCTCTTCAAATATGATTTGATGCTGGGAAAAAAAGTCCAGTACCATACCGTCCCATAACTGTTCCAGACGTTTGTCTGGAATAAATGTGTTGAAAGCTGTCCCTGTTGTACATAGCAGGATTTTGTTTTTGAACTGAAGATTCAGATAAAGTCCACTGATGGCAGAAGGGGCAGCAGAAAGGCTGGCCTGAGCCGCAAGAGCCTGTGTCTGAGTTTTAGACAGCTGAAGAACGATCTTGAAAGAAAGAGGCGTGCGTTTGCCACGGATCACGGACCAGCAGAAAGGTCTCGTTTCTTTCCAAAGGGAGTAGGTGCGCCCACTTTTCTGGAGTGTCTGAAGCTGGTCACTGTCCAGAAAATCTGTATGCAGTTTCCCATCAATAGAAAATGTATTATAAGTTGTAATCTCAGCCTGGTTCAACCAGAATGAATCAAATACTTCTCTTATAAATAGTTTGTTCGTAAAATCTCGAAGATCTGTTATTTTTAAAGCAATCATTGAAAATCCTCTGTTTCATAATATGTAAGATACCTATTCCCACATCATTATAAACGAAAATAAAAAAAAAGGATAGAGTTTTCTAAAAAGACTTTTCAAATACAATATGATATGCTAATATAGATGTGGTATTCAATACTACATATTATGGAAAAGAGGACGATATAATTGAGCTATAAGATTGTGATAGATAGTTGCGGAGAACTTTTAGATGAATGGAAGCAGGATACCAGATTTGAATCTGTCCCTCTTACTTTGACTGTTGGAAATGAGAATATCATAGATGATAGTACTTTTGACCAGGCGGATTTTCTGAAAAAGGTGGCTGATTGTCCGGAATGTCCAAAGTCAGCCTGCCCATCACCGGAACGATACAGGAAGGCTTTCGACTGTGATGCGGATCATGTGTATTGCGTTACTTTATCAGCTGAGCTGAGCGGATCCTATAACAGTGCAATGCTGGGAAGAAGTCTGGTGGAAGAAAAACATCCAGGCAAGAAGATTCATATATTTAATTCTTGTTCTGCATCGGTTGGAGAAACCCTGATCGCATTAAAGATCCAGGAATGTGAAGAAAAGGGGATGGACTATAAGCAAACGATCGATACGGTAGAACATTATATTTCACAGCAGAATACTTTTTTTGTACTTGAGAATCTTGAAACTCTTCGTAAGAACGGGCGTCTTAGCAGGGTGAAGGCATTGGTTGCATCAGCACTGAAGATCAAACCTGTGATGGGTGCTACTCAGGAAGGTACCATATGTCAGCTTGACCAGGCAAGAGGTATGAATAAGGCTCTTGTGAAGATGGTAGAACACATTCAGGAAGTAACCACAGACAGTGTAAATCGAACATTGGCTATTTCTCATTGCAACTGTGCACAGCGTGCCCAGATGCTGAAGGAGGCTCTTGAGGAAAAAATGAACCTTAAGAAGATCCTGGTTCTGGATACTGCGGGAGTCAGCAGTATGTATGCCAATGATGGCGGGATTATTGTTGTTGTATAAGGTTTGAGGCTTTTCTTTTCTTTAAGAATGTGCTATAATATGCAGAAATAATATTTTGCAGTGAGCATATAAAGGAGATAGATTATGAGCCAGAAAAAAGTGGATGCTTACAAAGCTGAAAAAGCGAACCGTGAAAAAATCATGAAAAAAGAAAAAAGGGTTCTTCGCCTTGAGAAGCTGATTGCCCTTGCGTTTTGTATAGTTGCAGTTGTATGGATCGGATTTTCTGTATACAGCAAGGTAAATGAAGGCAAAGAAGAAGTAGTGGTAAATACTGAGATGGATACTTCCGCTCTGGATGATTACCTTTCCGGGATCGCTACTGACGCTGCTGATGCAGAATGATAATTGCCTGCTGATCGGATAGCAGCAATACCAGCAGAGCTTTGATACAGGCTGTAATGCGAATAAAGTTTTAATTGTGAAAGTACTGAACAATTACGAAATTATAAAGGATAGTGGATATGACAGAGATTTCTGCCGATTCCACTATCCTTTTTGGCTTTTATGCAATATATTTTTTGTATCCCGGACAACAAAAAGTCTCCGGAAATCCGGAGACTTTTGCTGCTATCAGAAAATATTAAAATTCTCTTTCTGCTGTTGGTCAGTACTCAATAGTATACAGGGTACAAAATTAATTATAATTTTGTAACGTTAGCAGCCTGCATTCCACGAGCTCCCTCGGTAAGATCATAAGTTACAGCCTGACCCTCTTCAAGAGATTTGAAGCCTTCACCGTTGATTGCGGAAAAATGTACAAATACATCAGCACCGTCTTCACCTGTGATGAATCCGTAACCTTTTTCAGCGTTGAACCATTTTACAGTTCCCTTGTTCATCTTGTTACCTCCATAAAAATAAAAAGTTAAAAGCAGTTCTGGCGAAAAAAATCACCAGATTTTACAGACTATATCATGTAATCATATAATCTCTAAAAACTAGTGATGATTTTACATTAATAATCCCTGACATGGTTTGATTATATATCCGGTTTTTCTAAATGTCAAGGATTAATAAGAAAAAGGGCTTTATTAAATGGTATTTTTCGTGTATTATGTAACTTAGAGTATTTTGGAATAACTCTGTGAATGGAATGAAAACAGGCAACTCAGAAGGGAGAGATCTGAATGGGTGTTTTGATCCGTGGCGGTCGTGTGATCGACGCAGCGACAAATACCGATAAAGTGATGGATTTATACCTGGACGATGGTGTGATCCAGGAGATTGGCGAGAACTTGCAAAAAGCTGATGCAGGGGATCGGGTCATTGATGCGGATGGGCTGGTAGTAATGCCAGGCATAGTTGATCTTCATGTACATTTCCGGGATCCAGGCCAGGAGTATAAAGAAACGATTGAGACAGGATCCAGGGCTGCAGCCAGAGGCGGAGTGACTACTGTGGTGACAATGCCCAATACCACACCGGTGATCGATGAGCCGGATCGAGTAAGGTATGTACAAAATAAAGCTGCACAGCTTTCACAGATCCATGTGCTGCAGGCTGGAGCCATGACCAGAGGAGAACAGGGCAAAGAGCTTTCTGATATTAAAGGAATGGCAGATGCAGGAGTACCGGCTCTTTCCGAAGATGGTAAATCTGTAATGGATGCAAAGCTTTGCAAAGAAGCCATGACAATAGCAGCAAGATGTGACCTGCCGGTGCTGGATCACTGTGAAGATATTGACCTGCGTGGGAACGGGTGTATGAATGATGACGAGAATGCAAGAAGACTTCGGCTTCCAGGCATTAGCAATGCAGTAGAAGATGTGATCGCTGCAAGGGATATTATCTTGGCATGCGAGACAGGAGCCAGGCTGCATCTCTGCCACTGTTCCACCAAGGGGACAGCTTTTATGATGAAGGCACTGTCAGAGGCTGGGATCACCAATGTAACCGCAGAGGTGTGCCCTCATCATCTGATCCTGACATCTGATGATATTCCATCTGATGATTCTAATTATAAGATGAATCCACCCCTTCGCAAGAAGGAGGATGTGGAGGCTTTACGTGAAGGATTGAAGGAAGGATATATCCAGGCCATCAGTACAGATCATGCACCTCACAGCCAGGAGGATAAGAATGGATCTATGAGAAGTGCGGCATTTGGCATTGTAGGTTTGGAGACAAGTCTGCCACTGATTTATACACATCTTGTGGAAACAGGAGTGCTTACATTGGGCCAGCTTGTGGAAAAGATGTGCCTGAATCCGGCAAAAATCCTTGGTTTGGACTGTGGCACGATCCAGAAAGGACATCCTGCGGATGTGATCCTTGTGGATATAGAGCATCCTTATAAGATAGACAAGAATAAATTTGCTTCAAAAGGCAGGAATACACCTTTTGATGGATGGGAAGTAAAGGGCAGGGTTCTTTACACCCTGTGTGATGGAAAGATTATTTACCAGGAGGAAGATCATGATTGACAAGCTGATTACCAAAATCAAGAAAACAGGAGCACCAATTGTAGTAGGACTGGATCCTATGCTGAATTATATTCCGGAGCAGATCAAAAAAGATGCTTACCAGGAATTCGGAGAGACTTTGGAAGGGGCTGCAGAGGCAATCTGGCAGTATAATAAAGGAATCGTAGATGAGGTTTATGATCTGATCCCTGCAGTGAAGCCACAGATCGCTATGTATGAGCAGTTTGGTATTCCAGGACTTGTAGCATACAAAAGAACCATTGATTATTGCAAATCTAAAGGGCTTGTGGTGATTGGCGATATTAAAAGAGGAGATATCGGATCCACATCTACTGCCTATGCAGTAGGACATCTGGGCAAAGTACAGGTTGGAAGAAAGTCCTATGCAGGTTTTGATGAAGATTTTGCTACTGTAAATCCATATCTTGGAACAGATGGTGTAAAGCCTTTTGTGGATGTATGCAAGGAAGAGAAAAAAGGTATTTTTGTTCTTGTGAAAACATCCAATCCTTCCAGCGGAGAATTTCAGGACCGTCTCATTGATAAGCGCCCCTTGTACGAGTGGGTTGGCGAAAAGGTGGATCAGTGGGGCAAGGATGCTGTTGGTAAAGAGGGGTACAGCTATGTTGGAGCTGTCGTAGGAGCAACCTATCCGGAGATGGGCAAGGTTCTTAGGAAGCTGATGCCGAAAACCTTTATCCTGGTACCTGGATATGGTGCACAAGGCGGTAAAGGCAAGGATCTGGTTCACTTCTTTAACAAAGACGGACTTGGCGCTATTGTGAACTCTTCCAGAGGAATCATTGCTGCTTACAAGCAGGAGAAATATGCATCTTTTGGTGAAGAGGGATATGCACAAGCTTCCCGTCAGGCTGTGAAGGATATGATCCTGGATATTAGTACAGCACTTGAGGGAAGATAGGGGAAAGCATATGAGTAAAAAGACAAAAGAAATCTGTACAGTAGTCGACCAGGAATGCATAGGAACAGATATATACAGCTTGTGGATCCAGACAGAAGAGATTGCTTCGGAAGCAGTACCAGGGCAGTTTGTATCCCTGTATTGTAAAGATCAGAGTAAGCTTCTGCCAAGACCAATCAGTCTGTGTCAGATCGACAGGGAAAAGGGCAGGCTAAGACTTGTTTACAGAGTAACAGGACAAGGTACTGGTACAGAAGAGTTTTCCAGATTACAGCCAGGAGATACCATTCCTGTACTTGGGCCTCTTGGCAATGGTTTTCCCCTTGGGGAAGCAAAAGGGAAAAAAGTTCTGCTTATGGGCGGTGGTATCGGGATCCCACCTATGCTTCAGACTGCAAAAGAGACAGAGGCAGATGTGACAGCTGTACTGGGATACAGGGATCAGCTGTTTCTTGATAAAGAGTTTCAAGATTATGGAAAGGTTTACGTGGCTACAGAGGATGGCTCTGCCGGTACCAAAGGAAATGTTCTGGATACTGTCAGAGAAGAGCAGCTTGCAGCAGATGTGATCTTTGCTTGTGGACCAAAGCCTATGCTTCGAGCTATTAAAGCGTACGCGCTGGAGCATCAGATTCCCTGCTGGATTTCCATGGAAGAACGTATGGCCTGTGGTGTAGGAGCATGTCTTGGCTGTGTATGCCAGTCTACAGAAGTGGATGACCATTCCCATGTGCATAATAAGCGGGTATGCAAAGATGGACCTGTATTTCTCAGTACGGAGGTAGAATTATGATCAATACAAAAGTGACTCTGGCTGGGGTGGAACTTAAAAATCCTGTAATGACTGCCTCCGGAACATTCGGATCCGGCAGTGAATACAGTGAGTTTGTGGATCTGAACAAGCTTGGGGCAGTGGTGACCAAGGGAGTGGCAAATGTGCCCTGGCCAGGGAATCCGGTGCCGAGGGTAACAGAGACTTGTGGCGGCATGCTGAATGCCATAGGCCTTCAGAATCCAGGAATCGATGTTTTCTGTGAGCGGGATATCCCATTCCTTAAGAATTATGATACAAAGATTATTGTAAATGTATGTGGCAGGTCTGTGGAAGATTACTGCCAAGTAGTGGAACGGCTGGCCAGTGAGCCGGTGGATATGTTGGAAATCAATGTTTCCTGCCCCAATGTGAAGGAAGGCGGCATTGCTTTCGGGCAGGATCCAAAGGCTTTGGAAGCTATTACAAAAGAAGTGAAGAAATATGCTGCCCAGCCTGTGATCATGAAGCTGAGTCCTAACGTAACAGATATTACGGTAATGGCAAAAGCAGCAGAAGCAGGGGGCGCAGATGTAATATCCCTGATCAATACACTGACAGGCATGAAGATCGATATTAACCGGCGTACATTTGCCCTGGCTAATAAGACCGGCGGTATGTCTGGCCCTGCAGTAAAGCCTGTGGCTGTACGTATGGTATATCAGGCAGCCCATGCAGTAAAGATCCCAGTGATCGGTATGGGAGGGATCGCCACAGCAGAGGATGCCATTGAGTTTCTGATGGCAGGTGCAACTGCCGTATCGGTAGGTACTGCTAATTTCTTTAACCCTTATGCTACGATCCAGATCGCAGAAGGGATACAGGCATTTATGGAAAAACAGAAGATCCAGGATCTTGGTGAGATCATTGGATGTGTAGAATAATATGGAGGAATCAGATTGCTATGGAAAGATATAAACAGGAATTTATTGAATTTATGATTGATTGCAATGTGCTGAAATTCGGAGATTTTGTTACAAAATCAGGAAGAAAGACCCCTTTCTTTGTAAATACCGGATTTTATAGAACAGGTGCACAGCTTCGCAAGCTGGGAGAGTATTATGCAAAAGCCATCAATAACAAGTTCGGACTGGATTTTGATGTACTGTTCGGGCCTGCTTATAAGGGAATTCCCCTTACAGTAGCAGCTACTATGGCTATTAGCGAAGAATACGGGAAGGATATCCGTTATTGTTCAAACCGTAAAGAGGTAAAGGATCATGGAGATAAAGGAATCCTTCTTGGCAGTCCGATCCAGGATGGGGACAAGGTGGTGATCATTGAGGATGTTACTACTGCAGGCACATCTATCCAGGAAACACTTCCTATTATCAAGGCACAGGGCGATGTAAATCCCATCGGTCTGGTTGTATCTGTAGACCGCATGGAACGTGGTCAGGGAACAAAAAGTGCTTTAAAGGAGATCCAGGAGAAATATGGACTTGAAACAACTGCCATTGTTACTATGGCAGAGGTGGTAGAGCATCTGTACAATAAAGAATATAAAGGAAAAGTGATCATTGATGATACATTGAAAGCTTCCATTGACGCATATTATCAGCAGTATGGCGCAGAATAAAAGGAGGTTTTGACCATGAATGAAAAAATATATAAGACTATGTCTGCTACAGGGGTTTCCAGTCTGATTCTTGGTATTATTGCTGCAATAGCGGGGGTTGTTACCGGAGTTCTGATGATCATTAATGGCGCAAGGCTTCTGAAAAGAAAATCAGAAATCCTGCTGTAATACAAATTTCAGGCAGGACTTTTAGGCAGGGGATAATATTGAAAAATGAAACAAAGCGTATGATCAGACAAGGCGGGGTCATTCTATTTGGAATATATGTGATCCTGCTGATATACTTCCTGTTCTTTTCTGAGTCTTACGGCAGAGTTGCAGACGCAGAACGGATATACCGGTATAATCTTATACCGTTTGTGGAAATTCGCAGATTCTGGGTTTATCGCAGGCAGCTGGGTACTTTTGCATTGTTTACCAATATATTTGGAAATGTGATCGGTTTTATCCCTTATGGATTTATCCTTCCTGTGATCACAAACCGTATGAGAAGCGGTTTTCTTATTATTTTTTCGGGATTTTCCATAAGTCTGACAGTGGAACTGATCCAGCTGGTGACAAAAGTGGGCTGCTTTGATGTGGATGATCTTATTCTGAACACACTTGGATCAGCGGTAGGCTATGGGTGCTTCCTGATCTGCAATCATATCAGGAGAAAATACTATGGCAAGAAGATATAGATATTCATTTACAAAGAAAAAGGAAGCTGGAAAAGGGAAGGTCTCTGTTACTATGGCAGTGATCTCCCTGATCCTGTTTTGTGGGGCAGTGACTGCAGCTTTTCTTCTGGAAGGTCAGTATGGATTTGTAACTGGCGGAGTATGTTTATTTGCAGCACTTTTGTCTATTTATGGATTTATCATGGGACTACTCAGCTTTTCAGAGGCTGGCAAAGGCCATAAGACAAGCATTATCGGATCCATCACAAACGGGATTATTATGATTCTCTGGCTTGGAATTTATCTGACAGGAGTATAATGATCAGTATGGATGACAGATTAAAAGAACAGATAGATTTTATTCTTGAGATTGATAAAATGAAGGAGATCCTGCGGCAGAATTATCTGGCAGACGGATCAGCAAGAGAGAATGACGCCGATCATTCCTGGCATTTGGCTATGATGGCGCTTATCCTCAGTGAATACTCCAATGAAAAAGTGGATGTGACACGAGTGGTGCCTATGGTTCTGACCCATGATCTGGTAGAGATCGATGCAGGAGATACTTATGCATATGATGAGGCTGGGGCTCTTACCAAGGAAAAAAGAGAAAAAGCAGCAGCTGACCGGATCTTCGGTATTCTTCCTAAGGAACAGGGCACATGGATGCGAGGGCTGTGGGATGAATTTGAAGCCTGCAATACACCGGAATCCAAATTTGCCCATGTGCTGGATAACAGTCTGCCTTTATTTTTAAATCATGCAGCCGGTGGGATCAGCTGGAAGGAACATAAAGTAAAAAGAAGCCAGATCTATAAAAGAAACCGTATTACAGGAGATGGATCAGCAAAGATCTGGGAATATATGCAGGAACTGATCCAGGAGAATATTAATAAAGGAAATATCATAGACGATAGGAGTTAAAAGTTGGACGAGTGGATGATAGAAAGATATGAGTTGGCCAAAATGAGAGTTTCCCAGATACCGGGAGAACAGGCTGTGGCACAGCCATATCTGGATTTTTTTCAGAAGGCAGCAGATTTTCTTATAAAGACCATACAGATCATGGATGATAAAGGAGATGGCCTTTCTTTTGAAGCATTAAAAGAAAGAAACCGGATGCTATATCAGGATATTTCAGGTGATAATTACAATGTAAGCTATGGAAACCCGTCCTATGCAAAGAAAATGCTGGGAGAATATGGCAGGGATTTCACTTTTCTTTATGGAGAATTAAGAGGAGCTATTGTTTATGCCCATGAGAAGGATCTTTGGGAGATGACAGTGGCTTTGGAATTATTCCTGGAAGTATATTCCGCTTTTGACCAGGAAGAAATACCGGAAGAAAAAGTGGTTCGAAGGATTTTGTATTCCTATGTAAATGATTACTGCCAGGATATGATGGAGCACCATGTACGCAGTTCCCTGGATCCGGAAATGGATTTTGCAGTAAAGATCATCATGGAAGCAGACCTTTCAGATTTGTCTTATCTTTACAGATTCGGAGAATATATTTCCGAAAACGAGCTGGGCAGTGCCAGATTTTTGAATACCCTTCCTCAGGAAGAGATCGATGCAATGGCAAGAACTTATACAGAAGGATACAGGATCGGTTTTATTAATGGAAGAAAAGATATTACCAAAAAGAAAACCGTAAATATCCGGTACAATCTTGGATTTGAAAGAATGGTACGTTCTGCAATTTTACAGTTCCGCAAGATGGGGTTGGAGCCTGTGATCTATCGTCACACGCCTCATGTTGCCTGTAAAAGAGGCAGCAGCCGGATCGGATATACCGGCGGGGTCATTAATCCTCAGTATGATTATGATCACAGACAGGATTATGCACTGTTTCTTGATGGGGAGTACCTTCAGAAAAGGCTGCGGGCACTCCAGAATGCATATGAACAGTATAAGGATCTGGCAGCAGTGCACGGAGGTCCAGCAGTGATCGAGACCTTTGGAGAAGCACCTTTTTCACCGGAAAGCAAGCCGGAAGCATGGAGTCTTAGTGAGGCACAGCATAAGCTGGATCTGGAATTGACCAATGAGTCCGGGCAGATCGTAAACCGCTATATCCACGGAGACGAACGCAGCTTTACGATCATTGCCTATCCGGTACCAGAGATCGGTACTGATTATCCTGACATTTTCAGAGAGATTGTAAAGATCAATACTCTTGACTATCAGGCTTACCAGAAGGTGCAGCAGAAGATCATAGACACTCTGGATACCTGTGAGTGGGTGGAGATTAAGGGGAAGGGAGACAATGAGACAGATCTCCTGATCCATCTTCATAAACTTACAGATCCAAAAACACAGACCAACTTTGAAAATTGTGTGGCTGATGTGAATATTCCTGTAGGTGAAGTGTTTACTTCTCCTGTGCTTGCAGGAACCGGTGGGATCCTTCATGTGACTAAGGTTTATCTGAATGGACTGCAGTTCCGTGACCTGAAGCTGGTCTTTGATTGTGGCCAGGTGATCGATTATACCTGCAGTAATTTTGAGAATGAAGAAGACAACAGAAAATATATAGAGGACAACATCCTGTTTCATCATCCCAAGCTTGCTATGGGTGAGTTTGCTATTGGTACTAATACCACTGCTTACGTAGCTGCCAGAAAATACGGGATTGAGGACAAGCTTCCTATTCTGATCGCAGAGAAAATGGGACCTCATTTTGCAGTGGGGGATACCTGTTATAGCTGGGCAGAGGATACACCGGTGTATAATCCGGATGGAAAAGAGATTATAGCAAGGGATAATGAAATTTCAGAAATGCGTAAAGATGATGTATCACTGGCATATTATGGCTGTCACACAGATATTACCATCCCTTATGAGGAACTGGGCAGTATCCGGGTGATCCAGGATGATGGTGATATGGTTTCTATCATTGAAGACGGCCGTTTTGTTCTGGAAGGAACAGAAATGCTGAATGAGCCATTTCATTGACAAATACAAAGAATCCCTTTTCCTGGTTGACAGAAAAAGGGATTCTTAGTAGAATTTACGGTTAGAAAGGCTGAGAGGAGAAGATCATGTCAAAAGTAGGAATTGTAATGGGTAGTGATTCAGATATGTCTGTCATGAAAAAGGCAGCTGATATTCTGGAAAAACTGGGAATTGATTATGAGATGAGAATCATTTCCGCACACAGGGAACCGGATGTGTTTTTTGATTATGCAAAATCCGCAGAGGAAAAAGGATTTAAGGTCATTATTGCAGGAGCAGGAATGGCAGCCCATCTTCCGGGAATGTGTGCTGCCATATTCCCTATGCCGGTCATTGGTATTCCGATGCATACCACATCTCTTGGAGGCAGGGATTCCCTGTACTCTATCGTACAGATGCCTTCCGGCATTCCGGTAGCAACCGTTGCTATTAACGGCGGCGCAAATGCGGGCCTTCTGGCTGCGAAGATCCTTGCTACATCAGATCCACAGCTTTTAGATAAGCTGAAAGCATACAGTCAGGAGTTAAAGAGCCAGGTAGAAGCAAAGGACGCAAGACTTCAGGAAGTAGGATGTAAAGAATATTAATCTGGGAGGAAGAGAAAAATGGATTACAAGAACGCAGGAGTAGATATTGAGGCAGGGTACAAGTCTGTAGAGCTGATGAAACAGCATATTGCAAAGACAATGCGCCCGGAAGTGCTTGGAGGAATCGGCGGTTTTTCAGGTGCCTTTTCCATGAACGCTTTCAAGGATATGGAGGAGCCTACTCTGGTATCCGGTACAGACGGCGTAGGTACCAAGTTAAAACTGGCATTTATCATGGATCAGCATGATACCGTTGGCATTGACTGTGTTGCCATGTGTGTAAATGATATTGCCTGTGCAGGCGGGGAGCCACTGTTCTTCCTGGATTATATTGCCTGTGGCAAGAACTATCCGGAAAAGATCGCACAGATCGTGAAAGGTGTTGCAGATGGCTGTCAGCAGTCAAATGCTGCTCTTATCGGCGGTGAGACAGCAGAAATGCCTGGATTTTATCCTGTAGATGAATATGACCTTGCAGGTTTTGCTGTAGGTGTTGTAGATAAAAAAGATCTGATCACAGGAGAAGCATTAAATGCAGGAGATGTACTGATCGGTATGGCATCCTCAGGCGTTCACAGCAATGGTTTTTCTCTTGTGCGTAAAGTATTTGACATGACAAAAGAATCTCTGGATACCTATTATGATGAGCTTGGCACCACTCTTGGAAAGGCTTTGATCGCTCCTACCAAGATCTATGTAAAAGCATTAAAGAGTATTAAGAATGCTGGCGTTCGTGTACATGCATGCAGCCACATCACAGGCGGCGGTTTTTATGAGAATGTTCCCCGTATGCTGAAAGAGGGTACACGTGCAGTGATCAAAAAAGACAGCTATCCTGTACCGCCGATTTTCAGTCTTCTTGCACGTACAGGCGGTATTGAAGAGCAGATGATGTATAATACATATAATATGGGACTTGGCATGGTTGTGGCTGTAGCACCGGAAGATGTGGATAAGACGGTAGCAGCTATCAAAGAAGCGGGAGAACAGCCATATGTAGTAGGCCATATTGAAGCTGGCGAAAAAGGAGTAACATTATGCTGAAGGTAGGCGTTCTGGTATCCGGAGGCGGCACCAACCTTCAGGCGATCCTGGATGCTCAGGATGCAGGGAAGATCACCAATGCCCAGGTGGCACTGGTGGTCAGCAACAATGCAGGGGCATATGCATTGAAGCGTGCCAAGGATCACCAGATCCCTGCGGTATGCATTTCCCCAAAAGATTATGATACAAGAGAGGACTTTCACCAGGCACTTCTTAGAACGCTTCAGGAAGCTAAGATCGATCTTGTGGTTCTGGCAGGATTCCTTGTGGCCATTCCATCTTCTATTGTGGAAGCATTCCCTAACAGAATCATTAACATCCATCCATCTTTGATCCCTTCTTTCTGTGGTGTTGGCTATTACGGCCTTCATGTGCATGAAGAAGCTTTGAAAAGAGGGGTAAAGGTTACCGGCGCTACAGTTCATTTTGTAGATACAGGTACCGATACCGGCCCTATCATCCTGCAGAAAGCAGTGGATATTGAACCGGACGATACACCGAAGACACTTCAGCGAAGAGTTATGGAGCGGGCTGAATGGAAGCTTCTTCCAAAGGCCATCCAGCTGATCGCAAATGGCAGGGTCACAGTGGAGAACGGAATTGTAACCATCAGTGAATAATAAGCAGACAGAAGAAACAGTGTCCCAAAGGGACAACAGGAGGATGCAATGAAGGTATTAATCGTTGGAAGCGGCGGAAGAGAGCATGCCATTGCCAGTAGCGTGGCAAAAAGTCCAAAGGTAGATAAGATTTACTGTGCGCCAGGAAATGCAGGGATCGCAGAACTGGCAGAGTGTGTTTCCATTGGAGCTATGGAGTTTGAAAAACTGGCTGATTTCGCACAGGAGAATCAGATCGGTCTGACTATTGTTGGAATGGATGATCCGCTGGTTGGCGGTATCGTGGATGTTTTTGAAAAAAGAGGACTGGCAGTGTTCGGACCAAGGAAGAATGCTGCAATCCTGGAAGGCTCCAAGGCTTTTTCAAAGGATCTGATGAAGAAATATCATATTCCTACAGCTGCATATGAGAATTTTGATGATCCGAAGAAAGCATTGGATTATTTGAAAACGCAGGCAAAATTCCCTATTGTACTGAAAGCAGACGGACTGGCACTTGGAAAGGGTGTACTGATCTGCCAGGATCTGACAGAAGCTGAGGCCGGTGTGCGTGAGATCATGGAAGATAAGAAATTTGGCAATGCAGGCAATACCATGGTGATCGAAGAGTTTATGACAGGCCGTGAGGTATCTGTTTTGTCCTTTGTAGATGGCAAGACTATTAAGACTATGACTTCTGCACAGGATCACAAGAGAGCCTGTGACGGGGATCAGGGACTGAATACAGGCGGCATGGGCACTTTTTCACCAAGTCCGTTTTACACAGATGAAGTAGATGCATTCTGCAGAAAATATATTTATCAGGCAACTGTAGATGCTATGGCAAAAGAAGGCCGGGAATTTAAAGGCATTATTTTCTTTGGTCTTATGCTTACAGAGGATGGGCCAAAGGTACTGGAATATAATGCCAGATTCGGAGATCCGGAAGCCCAGGTGGTACTGCCCAGAATGAAAAATGATATCATTGAGGTGATGGAAGCCTGCATTAATGGTACTCTTGATCAGGTAGATCTGCAGTTTGAAGACAATGCAGCAGTATGTGTGGTTCTGGCAAGTGAGGGCTATCCTGTAAAATATGAAAAAGGAATTCCAATCCAGGGCTTTGAGAATTTTAAGGACAAAGACGGATACTATTGTTTCCATGCAGGTACAGCCTTTAAAGATGGACAGATCGTAACCAACGGAGGCCGTGTGCTGGGCATTACAGCAAAAGGAAAAGACCTGAAGGAAGCCAGAAAGAATGCTTATGAAGCGACAGAATGGATTCAGTTTGCCAACAAGTATATGCGTCATGACATTGGAAAGGCCATTGACGAGGCATAAAGGAGCGAATGGGGATGTATTGTACTAAGAAAGTTACAGAAGATTTATACTGGGTAGGTGCCAGCGACAGAAGACTGGCCTTGTTTGAAAATATGTATCCGATCCCAAGAGGGGTTTCTTATAATTCTTATGTGCTTCTGGATGAGAAAACTGTACTTCTGGATACAGTGGACAGATCTGTAAGCGGACAGTTCCTGGAGAATCTGGAGCATGTGCTGGCAGGGCGCAGCCTGGACTATCTGATTGTGAATCATATGGAACCAGATCACTGTGCACTGATCGCTGATATTGTACTTCGTTATCCGGAAGTGAAGATCGTAGGAAATACAAAGACCTTTGGTATGATCCGCCAGTTCTTTGATCTTAATGTAGACAGCCGTGCTGTTATGATCAAAGAGGGAGATACCTTAATCACAGGAAAGCATACCTTGTTTTTTGCTATGATCCCTATGGTTCACTGGCCGGAGGCAATGGTTACATATGACGCATACGACAAAGTACTGTTCAGTGCAGATGCATTTGGTACTTTCGGAGCTTTAAATGGTAATATTTTTGCTGATGAGGTAGACTTTGAAAACCAGTGGCTGGAGGATGCAAGACGATATCTGACTAATATTGTGGGAAAATACGGTGCACAGGTGCAGGCTGCATTAAAGAAAGCTCTTACCCTGGATATCCAGATGCTCTGTCCGCTTCATGGCCCGGTCTGGAGAGAAAATCTTGGCTGGTTTATTGACAAATACCAGAAGTGGAGCACATATACACCAGAGGATCATAATGTGCTGGTTCTTTATGGCTCTATCTACGGAAATACAGAGAATGCAGCTGCTGTCCTTGCCGGTAAGCTGGCTGATGCAGGGGAGAAGAATATTGCAATGTATGATGTTTCTGTTACAGATCCTTCTTATCTGCTGTCTGAAGCATTTCGTTGTGACAGGATCATATTTGCATGCCCTACCTACAATGGAGGTATATTCCCTAAGATGGAAACACTTCTTCATGAACTGAAAGCTCACAATTTCCAGAATCGTAAGGTGGCTGTGTTTGATAATGGTACATGGGCTGCCACAGCCGGGAAGCAGATTCGTGAGATGCTGTCCCAGATGAAGAATATGGAGATCATGGAGCCATGTCTCTCTGTGAAGTCTGCATTAAAAGCAGACCAGCTGGAAGAGATGGATAAGATTGTAGAATTTATGGTAAGATAAGCAGTGTGCAAAACACTGCCGGAAAGGATAAGAAATGGGAAACAAAGCAGATGCAGTGAAACAACTGCAGAATAGGGACGTTGTATTTGTAGCTTATTCACAGGCTACAAAGCTTCCATATGTTACCTGTGATGAGGAAAGCTTTAATGACCAGGCATGGGTATTTTCCACAGAAGAAGGCATTAAAGAATTTGGAAAGAAAAAACTGGAAGATAAAATCCTTCTGATGGGAATGAAGTACGAAAAAAAGGATTTCCCCAGATTTTACGGAACATTGTATGCCATAGGTGTTAATACTGTAATCTGGGCAGATGGGGAGGACCGTACAGAGGTAGACCTGACGGATATTGCAAAACAGGCAGATTTAAGCAAGCTGGAGCCTGCCAAAAGGCCTTTGTTTAATTCTACCCTTCAGTTGTCAGGAATTTATTTTATGCAGGAGCTTCGCCGTCCTGTGAAAAAGGAAGAACGGAAGAATATGCGCGAACTGGAAGAAGAGTTGATCGCAAACCTTCTGAAATCTGACTTCCTGATCGCTATGGATAAGGATCCGGAGGATTCTCATAAGGTAAATATCCCATTCCTGAAGAATAAAGAAGGGGATGTGCTTCAGCCTGCATTCTCTGATATTATGGAGTTTGAGAAATTTGCCAAGGGCAAAAAGCTGCGTGCAGCCAGAGTGCCCTTTGCAAAGCTGCCGGATGTGCTGATTCCACAGGCAAAGGCAATGGTAGTAAATCCAATGGGAATTAACCTGATCCTTGATAAGGAACAGCTGAATAAGATCCTGAAACGGTAAAGAAAGCTTACCTGTGAAAAGGGGTGCTGCCAAATGCAGCATCTCTTTTTTAGTCTTTTCAAATGCCGGGATTTGTGCTAGTATAGATATAACAGTAACACAGGAGGCAGAAGCAGTGATCATAGAGATTAATTTTAACAGTGATGAAGCTATATATATGCAGCTGACTAATCAGATCATTATGGGGATTGCTACATCAAGACTGAAGGATGGAGATGCACTTCCATCTGTGCGGCAGCTTGCAGATACCATCGGGATCAATATGCATACAGTGAACAAAGCATATGCATTGCTGCGCCAGGAAGGCTTTGTATCCATTGACAGGAGAAGAGGGGCAGTGATCTGTGTAGATGCAGATAAAGTGAAAGCACTGGAAGAAATGAAAGAAAAGCTTACCGTTGCACTGGCCAGGGGAAGCTGCAAAAATGTAACAAGACAAGAAGTGCATCAGCTGATTGATGAGATTTTTGACGAATATATATAAGTTCAGGAGGACATTTATGGATAACAGATTTACCAGACAGGCAGAAAATGCCCTCGCACTGGCGGAGGATGTGGTTAAGGATCTTAATCACGGATATATAGGGACAGAGCATATCCTGGTAGGGCTTTTGGCAGAGAAGGAAGGTGCTGCAGGGAAAGTTCTGGAGGAATTCCATGTAGAGCCAAAGAAGCTGCTGGATCTGATACAGAAGTTGATTGCACCTCCTGCTGAAAGCAGAAATGTGCAGATTAGGGAAAAGCATTACAGCCCACGTGCAGAAAGAGTGATCCAGGAGGCACTGGATCTGGCAGAGGAGATGCAGGGAGGACCGGCAGGTACTGAGCACCTTCTACTTGCACTGCTCAGGGAGACGGACTGTGTGGCCACCAGACTTCTTTATACCCTTGGGATCAACATCCAGAAGCTGTACAGTGCAGTGCTTACAGCCATGGGATATGAAGGAGATCTTCAAAATGACAATTTGGGATCAGGCAAGGCCGGTTCCATTGGTAATGGATCAGCCACACCTGTCCTTGACAAGTACAGCAGGGATCTGACAGAGCTTGCGGCAGCAGGCAGGCTGGATCCTGTGATTGGACGGGATAAGGAGATCGGCCGTCTGATCCAGATCTTAAGCAGAAGGACTAAGAATAATCCATGTCTGGTAGGTGAACCAGGAGTAGGTAAGACCGCCATTGCAGAGGGGCTTGCACAAAGGATCGTTCTGGGGATGGTGCCGGATACAGTGAAGGACAAACGGGTGGTTGTACTGGATCTTTCCGGCATGGTTGCAGGAAGCAAATACAGAGGTGAGTTTGAAGAAAGAATCCGGGGTGTTGTAGATGAGGTACGGGAGCACCAGGGAATCCTGTTGTTTATTGACGAGCTTCATACCATTATCGGAGCAGGGGGAGCAGAAGGTGCCCTGGACGCATCCAATATCCTAAAGCCTTCTCTTTCAAGAGGAGAGATCCAGATCATCGGAGCAACAACTCTGGAAGAATATAGAAAATATATTGAGAAGGATGCGGCTCTTGAAAGAAGATTCCAGCCAGTGACTGTAGAAGAGCCTACAGAAGAAGAAACTTTTGAGATCTTAAAAGGCCTGAGACCTTATTATGAACGCCACCATAAGGTGAAGATACAGGATGATGCACTTAAGGCAGCAGTTGAAATGTCCATCCGGTATATATCGGATCGTTTTCTGCCGGACAAAGCCATTGATGTGATCGATGAAGCAGCTTCAAAGGTTCAGCTGCAGGGGTTTCAGACTGCTCCTGAGCTGGAAGAAATGCAAAGGCAGATACAGGAATTGATCCAGGAGAAGGAAGATGCAGTAAAGGCCGGCGATCTTGGGAAGGCGGGAGAGATCCAGAAACAGCAGAAGGAGCTGGAAGCTTCTTTTGAAAAACGAAAGGAAAAAGCACAAAAGGCAGCCAGAAGAAAACAACTGTTGGTTGATGAAAAGACGGTGGCGGATATTGTATCCCAGTGGACGAAGATTCCTGTGCAGAAGCTGACAGAAGGGGAAAGCAAACGTCTTGCACGCCTGGAAAAGGAACTCCATAAGAGGGTGATTGGACAGGAGGAAGCTGTGGCGGCAGTATCCCAGGCAGTAAAAAGAGGACGTGTAGGACTGAAAGATCCTAATCGCCCCATTGGTTCTTTTCTGTTCCTTGGGCCTACCGGGGTTGGTAAGACAGAACTGTCCAAAGCACTGGCTGAGGCGGTATTTGGCAGTGAGCAGGCCATGATCCGGGTAGATATGTCTGAATATATGGAGAAGCACAGCGTATCTAAATTGATCGGCTCCCCGCCAGGATATGTAGGATATGAAGAGGGTGGACAGCTTTCCGAAAAGGTTCGGAGGAATCCATACAGTGTGCTCTTGTTTGACGAGATTGAGAAGGCACATCCGGATGTATTCAACATTCTTCTTCAGGTGTTGGATGACGGACATATTACAGATGCCCATGGCAGGCGTGTGGACTTTAAACAGACGATTATTATTATGACTTCCAATGCAGGTGCACAGGCTATTGTTGAACCAAAGCGATTAGGCTTTATCTCAGACGAGGATGGAAAAAAGGATTATGAACGGATGAAAGCCGGAGTTATGGAAGAGGTACGTAAGATCTTTAAACCGGAGTTTCTTAACAGGATCGATGAGATCATGGTATTCCATACTCTGAAGAAGGAAGATATTCAGAAGATCGTTTCCATTCTTCTGAAAAAACTGGAAAAAAGGTGCCAGGAGCAGATGAATATTACCCTTCGGGTAGCTGCTTCTGTAAAAGACTATCTTGCAGAATCAGGATTTGACAGTAAGTATGGGGCAAGACCTCTTCGCCGGGCAATCCAGACAAAGATTGAGGATCCGCTGGCCAATGAGGTGCTGGAAGGCAGGATTCATCAGGGGGATCTGATTTCCGTACAGATGAAAAACAAACAGGTTCATTTTACAGTGAAAAAAGGATAATATTTCACTTAAGAGACTGGTCAAAAAAGAGGATTTATTATATAATCAGAGCATCGCCGGAGAAGTATTTTTATCACCGGCTGGATCAACAAAAGAGTCTTAGGGAGGACATAAAGTCATGGCAGTAGTAAAAGAACTGATCCGCACAGAGGACAATGGCACTATCAGTTTTGGAGATTATGAACTGAGCCAGAAGTCAAAATTATCAGATTATCAGCATCAGGGCGACATGTATAAAGTAAAGACATTTAAAGAGATCACAAAGCTTGAGAGAAATGGCATGTTTGTTTATGAGTCAGTACCAGGCACAGCAGTGTTTGACCTGAAGCAGGATGGCAGTATCATGAGTTTTACTGTAGAAGGTGCAGAAGACGCACAGATCACAGTAGAGATGGAAGCTGAGACCAGATATGAGGTTTTTATTAATGATGCCAGTACAGGTGTTGTTGAGACCAATCTTGGCGGCAAGCTTTCTTTCAGCGTAGAGCTTGGTAATGCAACAAAAGTAGCTGTAAAGATTGTAAAGAGATAATCAGAGACAGGTTCAGATCAGATAAGCGGATCGATAACCGGATGAATGAGTAAGTTGAATTAAAAGAATGAAGAATAAAAAGATTGTATTTTTTTGTCAGGAATGCGGATATGAGTCTGCAAAATGGATGGGGCAGTGTCCTGGATGTAAGGCCTGGAACACCTTTGTAGAGGAGCCGGTATCCACAGTCAAGAAAAGCACCGGAGCAGCAGCCAGGCTGACAGACAGAGCAGAGCCAATGCTCCTGAAGGATATCCGACTGGACGAAGACGAAAGAAAAACAACCGAAATAGGGGAATTGGACAGAGTGCTTGGCGGTGGTATTGTGCCAGGCTCTCTGGTTCTTGTGGGTGGAGATCCGGGTATCGGAAAGTCCACCCTTCTTTTACAGGTGTGCAGGAATCTTTCTCAGGATGGTAATTCTGTCCTGTATATATCAGGAGAAGAGTCCTTAGGACAGATTCGTCTGAGAGCCAATCGGATCGGTATCTTTAATGACAAAATGCAGCTTCTGTGTGAGACGAATCTGGATACCGTCCGTCAGGTGATGGAAAGGCTGAAGCCTGAGGTGGCCATCATTGACTCGATACAGACCATGTTTTCGGAGGAGGTTGGCTCTGCCCCAGGCAGTGTTTCCCAGGTAAGAGAGTCTACCAATGTGCTGATGCAGATCGCTAAGGGGCTTGGGATCACGATTTTTATTGTAGGTCATGTAACAAAAGAAGGAAATGTGGCAGGTCCCCGTGTGCTGGAGCATATGGTAGATACAGTCCTTTATTTTGAAGGGGACAGACATGCTTCTTATCGTATCCTTCGGGCAGTGAAGAACAGATTCGGTTCTACCAATGAAATCGGTGTTTTTGAAATGAAAGAATCAGGTCTTCAGGAAGTGGCCAATCCATCAGAATATCTTCTGGATGGCCGGCCTGAGAATGCTTCCGGGTGTGTAGTGGCCTGCTCCATGGAAGGGACAAGACCGATTCTTGTAGAGATCCAGGCACTTGTATGCCAAAGCAATTTCGGGATTCCCAGAAGGACTGCAGTAGGGACGGATTTTAACAGGGTAAACCTTTTAATGGCAGTTCTTGAGAAGAAGGTTGGCCTGCATCTGGCTTCCAGTGATGCCTATGTGAATATTGCAGGCGGAATGAAGATGACAGAACCGGCCATTGACCTGGGGATCTGCCTTGCCATTGTTTCCAGCGTGAAGGATATTGTAATTCCTGACGGTCTGATGGCTTTTGGAGAGATCGGGCTTTCTGGAGAGGTACGTGCAGTGAGTATGGCAGGCCAAAGGGTAAAAGAAGCGAAAAAGCTGGGGTTTGACACAGTGATCCTGCCGGAAGTGTGCAAAACCTCTGTGGAGAAGCCAGAAGGGATTCAACTGGTGTTTGTAAAAAGGATCCAGGACGCCATCACTTATATTATGAAAAAATAAAAGAAATCAAGGGAATATTGAAAATTTAGGGAATCCATCTGAAGAGCAGTATCTTTGGATGGATTTTTTTTGTATATGGCTATTTACAATAAAAAAATTGGTTATTTTTCATGTGTTATCTTTTAGGTAAAAATAATAATATAAACAAGTAATAAAATTAATATTAATAATTTACATTATTTGTTACTATTACACAGTAAACAAAAACCTATTTCAACGAAATGATATGGAGGAAGATGAGTGGAAAAGATAGGCATTGGTATAGTGGGATTGGGTATGATCGCAACTGGTGTTCATTTACCTGGTATTCAGAAATGCCCGGATTTAGAATTAAAGGCCATTTGTGATACCGATCCAGAGGCAGTGAAAGCTGCACAGGCATTGTATGGAATTGATGACGCACATTGCTTTACTGATTTTAAAGATTTGATCAACTGTCCGGAGGTAGATGCAGTAGATATCTGTACACCGAATTATCTGCACTTTCCTGTTGCAAAATATGCAATAGAAGCAGGAAAACCATATAATCTGGAAAAACCTGTGGGACTGAATGCAGAAGAGGCAAATACACTGGCTGAGATGACAAAGGAAAAAGGACTGGCTCATATGGTTTGCTTTTCTTATCGATTCAAAGCAGCTGCACGTTATGCCAGAGATTTGGTACAGTCTGGACAGCTTGGAGATATTTATCATGCACATATGCAGTATTCTCAGGCATGGGGCATGCCTTATCAGAATGAACACATGTATTGGCATCATGAAAAAAAATATGCGGGCTCCGGTGTGCTTGGCGATTTAGGAAGTCATGGAATTGATCTGGTCAGATTCATAACCGGAAAAGATTATACAAAGGTAATCGGCAATCAAGGCACATATGTAAAAGAACGCTGCAGAGTAGAAGGTGGCATGGGAACCGTGGATGTGGATGATTTTACACACATTCTTGCTGAATTAGATGGCGACATTTCCGCATCCCTGTTATTTACCCGGTTTGGGTATGGAAGAGGAAATTACCAGAGACTGGAACTGTCAGGCAGCAAGGGAGCTTTAATTTATAAACTGGATGAAACACCTGGAGTGGACGAATTGGAAGTGTGTATCGGTGAACCATATGCATCAGCCGCTACGTTTACAAAGCTGCCAATTCCAAGTAAGTATTATGCAGACCAGATGCAGTCATTTGCAGATATCTGCCTGAAAAAAGGCGATGGCTTATCAGCGAATATTTATGACGGTCTGAAAGATCAGAAAGTGATAGATGCAGTAATAGAATCTGCAAAATCAGGAAACTGGCAAGAAGTTTAATATACATAATTCAGAAGGGAGAAAAAAATGAAAACAGATAAAATCCGTGTAACGGTGTGGAATGAAAATATACATGAAGTAGAGTTTGAGGAAATCCGTAAGGTGTATCCAAAGGGAATCCATGGCTGCATTGCAGAATTTCTGGAGAAAGCCGGAATGGATGTGAAAACAGCTATCCTGAGGGAGCCGGAACATGGACTGACAGAAGAAGTGCTGAATGAGACTGATGTGCTGATCTGGTGGAGCCATATTGCCCCGGGAGAAGTAAGTGATGAAGTTGTAGAGCGCGTATATAATAGAATCGTTATGGAAGGTATGGGCCTGATTGTATTACATTCTGCACATGACTCAAAAATCTTCCATAAGTTAATGGGTACAGACACCGGTTGGCTTAAATGGAGAGAGGATGGGGAAAAAGAAATTATGTGGATCGTAGATCCTTCTCATCCGATTGCAGAAGGATTACCTGAAAAAATCGTGCTGCCTAATGAGGAAATGTATGGCGAACACTTTTTGATCCCGCAGCCTGACGAGCAGGTATTTATCAGCTGGTTTGAAGGCGGAGAAGTATTCCGGTCCGGCTGCTGCTGGCACAGAGGTATGGGAAAAGTATTCTATTTACGGTGTGGCCATGAGGCATTTCCAACTTATGAAATTCCGGAAATCCAGCAGATTATTATTAATGCTGTGAAATGGGCAAGGCCGCTTAACTTCCCCAAAATCGCACGTCAATGGGATCAGACAATTCCTACCATTGAGTTTAAAAAAGCGGAAGATTTTTCAGAGATCGATGGATTACATGAACATCAGTCAAATTGATAAGTATGGGGAGGTTTTACACTATGAAGATGAAGAAAATAACAGCAATTGCACTGGCACTTTTAAGCGCAGGTATGCTTACTGCATGTGGATCTAGTCAGGAAAGCACTCAGAAAGAAGAGACATCATCCAAAGAGTCAACTGAGACAGCAAGCTCTAAGAAGGATGATGTAACACATATTGAGTTTTTCCAGATGAAAAAAGAAGCGGTTGACACAGTAGATTATTTGATTGCTGAGTTTGAAAAACAGCATCCGGATATTGATGTGGAGCAGGTTACTGTTCCAGATGGAGAATCTGTACTGATGACAAGAGCGGCTGCAGATGATTTACCGGATGTATTTACACATTATCCAATATATGCAGACTTTACAAACTTTGTTAAAGAAGGAAAAGTTCTTGATATAACAGGAAAGCCATGTACAGAAACAATTAATCCGGACTATCTGAAATCAGCAGAGATTGACGGAAAGAATTATATTGCACCAATTTCCTTATCATATCTGGGTATTTATTACGAGGAAAACCGCTTCAAAGAAAAAGGCTACGAAGTACCGGAGACATGGGATGACCTGGTTGCTTTAGTAGATAAGATGCAAGAAAACGGAGATACTCCTTTTATTCTTTCCAATAAAGAAGGATGGACCATTTCTGACCTGTGGACAGGTATTATGACAAAAGAGATTGGTACATACCAAGGTTTTTATGAAGATATGCTGGCTGGCAAAGACAGTTATTCCCAGAATCCAGTAGCAAAAGACAGCTTGGAAAAAGCAAAATGGGTAATCGACAACGCACAGACAGACAGCATTTCTGTTAGCTATGACCAGGCAATCACAGATTTTGTTAATGGAAAAGGCATGATGATGCCGTCCGGTTCTTTTGCACTGCCTTCTCTTAAGACCAGTAATCCGGATGCTAGCTTTAAAGTATTCCCATGGCCGGCATACAACGATGATCCAAAAGAAATGTTAAATGTTGACTGGGCAATTGCAGCAGGAAATAATAAAAATGATAACAAAGAGGCTGTTGATACCTTTATGCAGTATCTGACCAGCACAGAAGCAGCACAGATCTTTGCAGACAGAGATCATACGCCGTCTGCTATTAAAGGTGTTGTGGCAGATATTCCAGAGGCTCCGATGATGATGGAGTCCATTGAGAAAAACGGTGTCCTTGATGCCATGGCTCCACCGGCAGGATTTGAGCAGGAGAAGCGTGCAGAGCTTCAGGAAATGGTTATGGATGGAGATATAACCAAATGTCTGAACAAATTGGATGAGATCTGGAAAGAACTGACAGCTGAGTAAGAGACAACTCATACATAAGATGCTCCTGCCTCACAACCGGATAAAGATTGTGGGGCAGGGCTGCTATGCACGACAACATAAAGGGAGGAGATTACTATGTCACAAGAAGGTGTTGTTCCTCATAAGAAAAAAAACAGCTGGGGGATGATTGGGTTTACGCTCCCCATCGTATTTCTGTATTCTTTTTTATTTCTGATTCCCATTGCAATAGGTTTTTATTACAGTTTGACAAACTGGAATGGATTAAGCAGCGATTATAAGATTGTAGGTCTTTCTAATTATCTGAAAATTTTCAAGGATACACGTTTCCTGAATGCAATCAAATTTAATGTTGTATATATGGTACTGCTTGTTGTTTTTACATTGGTGATTTCTATGGCAGTGGCACTGATGATCAATCGTATAAAAAGGTTTTCTACTTTTTTCCGATCCATATATTTTATACCAGCAGTACTTAGTTTGATCACCGTTGGATTGATCTGGAATGAATTATTTTTCCGTGTCATTCCGGTAATCGGACAAAAACTTGGTATCGAGTGGCTGAGTACCAGTATGCTGGGAAATCCAAAGCTGGCGATGGTTGCAATTTTGATTGTAAGTTTATGGCAGGGCTGTGCAGTACCAGTTATGCTGTTGATTGCCGGACTTCAGAGTGTACCGGCTGAACTGTATGAAGCAGCCACAATTGATGGAGCAGGTGCTTTTCAAAGGTTTAAAAACATTACGGTTCCGTTTTTAATTCCAATTATCAATATGATCATTATTATGCAGACCAAAGAAGGTCTTACTATTTTTGACTATATTAAAGCAATGACAGATGGAGGCCCTGGACGAGCTACAGAGGCAGTCGGTTTGCTGATTTATAAATATGCGTTGCTGGAAAGCAAGTACAGCCAGTCAGTAACAATTTCTATGGTATTGACTGTTGTGATCGGCCTAATATCTTTCTTCACAATGAGAGTGACCAGCAGTAAACAGGTAGGGGAGGAATGATTATGGAAGCAGCAAAAAAACATATCTCAATGAAATCAGTGCTGTTTAAAGTGCTTGTATATGGTCTATTGCTGGCAGGATTATTGCTGATCCTATATCCTCTGTATATTACAGTGATCACAGCTTTTAAGTCTCCGGCTGAATCAACACAAAACTTTTTCGCCTTTCCAAAGAGCTTATATCTGGAAAACTTTAAGTCAGTATTCAAAAAAGCAAATTATCTCAGATATTTCATGAACTCTATTTTTGTCACAGTTGTGTCTGTTGCAGTGATCATGCTGCTAACACCGATGTGTGCTTATGCGATTTCGAGAAATATGAAAAAAAAGTATTTTAAGTTTGTTTATCTGTATATTCTGGCAGGACTTTTTGTTCCGTTTCAGGCACTTATGGTTCCGCTTGTTAATTATACAGCTGCTTTGAATCTGAATAATCAATTTGGTTTGATTCTGTTACATGTTACGTTTGCTGCACCACAAGCAGTTTTCTTATTGGTGAACTACATACGTTCTGTGCCTCAGGATCTGGAATCTGCTGCACTGATTGACGGATGTACAACATTTGGAGCGTATTGGCGTATTGTACTTCCACTGATCAGTCCCATGCTTGTTACTGTGCTTGTGTTAAATGCAATGTGGATCTGGAATGACTTCCAGCTGTCCTTAATGATTTTAAACAAATCTCCTGACTCCTGGACACTGCCATTGTTCCAGTACAATTTCAAATCACAGTACACATTTGATTATAATATGGCATTTGCTTCTTATCTGGTGGCGATTGTTCCTATTATTCTGGTTTATATTTTTGCGCAACGCTACATTGTGGATGGGTTGACACAAGGCGCTGTAAAGAGCTGATTGAGCATTGCATGAAATTAATGGAAGTGGTAACATGTTTGTAAGAGAGTAATGAAATAATTCATTGTGAATATGAAAGGATATGTGGTGGTGAGAAAGTGGTTTTGCAGACGTTTGCAAATTCTGCTCGAACGGTACGCCTATTCTGAAATCAGCGGTACATTCATTCTGATTTAGCGGTACGCGTTTTCTGCTCAAAACGGTACG
>NZ_JAOQJL010000040.1:0-9302 GCF_025566965.1 Blautia ammoniilytica
CAGCGCCTTGAGACGCTGGCCTAGCATTAAAGGCTTATAGCCATCCTACGAGCCACCCGTTTCACGGGTGGGGGCGACTGATGTAACCTGTTTCGATGGCAGAAGCCATAAAAAAATCTTATACTTACGGTATCAATTAAAAGAAAGGAGCCCCATTTATGGCTTTGCTTGAAGTTACAAATATCAAAAAAATATACAGTACACGTTTCGGGGGAAACAAGGTACAGGCGCTTTCAAATGTTACATTTTCTATAGAGGAAGGTGAGTTTGTCGCGATTATGGGGGAATCTGGTTCCGGTAAGACAACCTTGCTGAATATTCTTGCATCTCTGGATCGTCCGACATCCGGAGAGGTTCTTCTGGAAGGGAAAAATATTGTACACCTTACAGAAAAAGAAATATCAGCATTCCGAAGGAAAAATCTTGGATTTGTTTTTCAGGATTTTAATCTGCTGGATACCTTCAGCCTGAGAGATAATATTTACCTTCCACTTGTTCTTACAGGAGAAGATTATCGTGAGATGGAACAGAAAATCCGCCCGATTGCGCAGGCTCTTAAGATCACAGAAATTCTGGATAAATTTCCATATGAAGTTTCCGGTGGTCAGAAACAACGTGCTGCTGTTGCAAGGGCGTTGATCACAAATCCCAAACTGATTCTTGCGGATGAACCGACGGGCGCACTTGATTCAAAGGCGGCGTCAGCACTTCTTTCCATATTTGGCGAAATCAATGCAGAGGGACAGACGATTCTTATGGTTACGCACAGCGCACAGGCAGCCAGCCATGCGTCCAGAGTTCTTTTTATCAAAGATGGAGAAGTTTTTCATCAGATATACAAAGGCAGTAAATCGCGTCAGGAAATGTATCAGATGATCGCGGATACGCTTACGATACTTACGACAGGTGGTGAGCAGCATGCATAAGGGAATTTTTTCCAGACTTGCAAAACAGAATATCCGAAACAACAAAAGCACATATATTCCATACATGATTACCTGTATTTTTTGTATTGCAATGATTTATATGATGGAATTTCTGCGTGACTGTCCGACACTGGATCAGGCAGTGCGTCAGGCGGATGAAGTGCGTATGATCGTGTTTACAGGAGAGATAGTCGTAGAGATTTTCTGTATTATTTTTCTGATCTACAGTAACAGTTTTCTGATGAAGAAAAGGCAGAAAGAGATAGGTCTTTATAATATTCTTGGACTGGAAAGAAATCACATTGGAATCGTAATGTTTCTTGAAACGATCATCACGTCAATAGGTTCACTTGTCGGTGGTATTGCAGCCGGAATTATTGGAAGTAAGCTGGCACTTCTTTTGCTGTTAAAGCTGCTTCATATCCCTTCAGTGCTTGGATTTTATATTTCAGTAAAGGGGATTTTTACCTGTCTGTTCATGTTTGGTATCGTATTTTTGATGATTCTGTTTCTGAACCTTGCGAAAATTCATTTAAGCCGTCCGGTAGAATTACTTCGCGGTAATAATACCGGAGAAAAAGAACCGGCAGCAAAATGGCTCATGGCATTGATTGGTTTTATCTGCCTTGGTGCAGGTTATTACCTTGCGGTTACGACTGAATCTCCAATCAAGGCAATTACGATATTTCTTCTGGCTGTTATTCTTGTTATGGCAGGGACTTATCTGCTTTTTACCGCAGGAAGTATTGTGATTCTGAAGTTTCTCCGACGCAGAAAGAGTTTTTATTACAGGACAGGAAATTTTATCAGCATATCGGGAATGCTTTATCGAATGAAGCAGAACGCAATCGGTCTGGCAAGTATCTGTATACTAAGTACAGGTGTTCTGCTTATGATTTCCATGACAGTTTCCATTTATTTCGGAATGAATGATATTATGCTGAATCGCTATCCGTATGATGTTGATATGTCTGTTACCAGCATAAGCGAAGAAGAATGTCAGACCGCAATAGAGGCTTTTGAAAAAGATATTGCGGATAATAAAGTTCCGGTAGAAAAGTCTGTGGAGGAAATCTATCTGGTTATCGTATGCAGCAAAAATGGTGATCAGATTCTGATAAAACCAGCAAATACTATTCGAAATTCTGATTCGGTACTGGTACTTTCTCTTTTGAATCAGGCAGAATATGAAAGACTTACAGGAATTTCTGCAAATCTCAATGATGGTGAAATTTTTGCATGGTATCCTTCAGCTGTGCAGAAAGATTCAGTTACTGTTGATGAGACAGAATTTACAGTGAAAAAATGGCTGGATAAGAATCCTCTGACCTGTGGCGAAGATGCAGTCAGTGATAATGCGGTATTAGTTGTTACAGATGAAGATTTTAAGAAATTTGATGAGATGCGTACAGAAATGTATAAAGGAGTTTCTTCTGCTCCTGCGGGAGAGAACCTGACACTTCATCTTGGTCTGGATATTACTGGTTCGGAGACAGATAAGATTGATTTTGGAACCCCGGTAATGGAGGCTGTTAAAGACTTGAAGAAAAACGGAGGCTTGTCAGAAAACTCATGGATAACTTCCGGAATCCGCCAGCAGGAATATGAGTCCTATTATGCGGATAATGGTTCTCTCTTGTTTATCGGAATCTTTCTCGGTTCTCTTTTCCTTATGGGAACAGCTATGATTATTTATTATAAACAGATTTCCGAAGGATATGAAGATCAGAAGCGATTTGAGATCATGCAGAAGGTTGGCTTAAGCCGCCGGGAGGTCAGAAGTTCTGTCCGCAGACAGATTCTGATGGTATTTTTCCTCCCGCTGTTAATGGCAATGCTTCATATTACCATGGCATTTCCAATGATTCGAAGAATGCTCCTGCTCTTTGGAATGACGAATACGAAGCTGTTTATTGGATGTACTGCGGGAACAGTGCTGATCTTTGCCATTGTGTATGGATTGATTTATCTTATGACGGCGCGTTCTTACTATCATATTGTAGAGAGAAAATAACTATTCAGCAGTCTGTTGACTGTGAGGAAAACAGTTTCCGATCAAAACGATGAGAGTATTAAGGTTTGTCATCTAACAGTCTGTTTTTTTGCAGCCAAAGCATAAATCCTACACAGAGGATTAACTGTAATATAGAGGACATCGGTGTTGCCAGCCCGATATGGAACAGAGAAGTATTTGGCTGGATACTCATGATGTAAGATACCGGCACTCTGACGCAGAATGCACCGAGAATTCCCTGTATCATAACAAATCTTGTTCTGCCAATTCCATTATAGAATCCGGTGTAGCAGAAGAAGATAGCAGTGAACAGACAGTCAATGGCATAGGCTTTCAGGTAATCTGCGGCTGCTGCGATTACTTCCGGGTCGGAGGAGAAAATACCCGCCAGGATATCTCCATGGAAGAAGGTAATTACGAACATTACAACACCGACACTAAAGGAAACTGCGATGCCATAGTGTAATGCTTTTCTTGCTCTGGTAAGGCGTCCGGCACCATAATTTTGTGCTACGAAAGCAGACATGGACTGCATAAAAGCGGATGATATCAGCATAATAAAAGCACAGACTTTTTCCGCAACACCAACACCGGCGGAAGCAATCACACCCATACCATTTACGATTGCCAGAATGATCAGGAAAGAAATACTTACGAGAAGATCCTGCAGGGCAATCGGCGCGCCGAAAGCGGTCATCTTACGCAGGTAAGTTTTGTGAATCCGGATATTTTCTTTTTTTATTGTAAATGGCAGATCTTTTTTACTGATAAGAATAAAAGATACGATTACACTGACAATCTGTGCAAATACAGTAGCAATAGCGGCACCAGCGGTACCCATACCGAAAACGGCGCATAAAAGCAAGTCTCCGGCAACATTGAATACACATGCGATGGCAACGGTGATCAATGGTGTCCGGGAGTCTCCAAGTCCGCGGAAAACACAGCCAATCAGGTTATAAGCGACAATGACTAGCATACCGCCGCCGCAGATCCGGATATAATCAACGGTCTTTTAAAAAGCTTCTTCCGGTGCGTTCATGAGACTGCTGACCTGAGGGGCGAAGACTACAAGAATGACTGACATGATCACAGCAATTCCGGCAAATAGCAGAATGGCTGTTCCTACGGTGCGACCGCCTTCTTCTTTCTTACCGCTTCCAATCTGCTGTCCAAGCAGAATTGTCGTTCCCATTGCAAAGCTGCTGACCAGATTTGTCAGTGTGGTCATGATCTGTGAACCGGTAGATACCGCAGATACATCAGCAGAAGAAGCAAACTTACCAACAATAAGTAAATCTACTGCACCGTACATAGCCTGTAGAAACAGTGCCAGCAATACAGGAACTGCAAACAGAAGTAACGGCTGCATGATTTTTCCTTCGGTAAATGATGTGTTTTTTTCCATGTGCTGTGATTCCTCCTTGTGTAATTGTTCGACTTGAATGAAAATTCAGTCGAATCAGGCAGATAACAAAAAAGCTGAATAAGAAAGCGGACATTTCAGTCTGCCATCTTATTCAGCTATTGTTTCTGATCGAACAAATCACCCTCCGATGAACAAAACGATTATATACTACAGATTTTTGAATGTCAATTATAATTTTTATATAAGCATCTGATGTTCATAAAATTATCCCCTGCATTTCTGTAAAATTAACTTGGCTGGCAGATGTCTGTTTCCTGGAATTGCTATAGTTGAAAATCTGTCAACGGTCGAAGATATTATAGAACTTCTGTAACTATTCAGTAGGTAATATCCCGCGAGGTGTTTTGGCATGTTTTTTGCCAAAATCCCGAGACATACAAGGCAAAATGCCATCACCGAAGGTGATTTGGAATGCATTTTGACTCGTAACTGTGAGGGTACTGAACAGTTACGAACTTCTATAAAACGATTGCAAGGTTTACAAACCACTTCTGTCAGGAAATTCAGAGGTGATATCTACTGCGTTCTGAAGCACACTGATCAGGAGATTAAAACTTTTCATATCCGGGTCAAAGTAATAGTAGTTTTTGGTTGCCTCCCGTCTCATTTTTAAAATCCCGGCATTTTTCAAAATCAGAGGCAAGCTTCTCGATTTCTTTCGGATTTTGCATTACTTAACCTCATGTCCGGATGCCGCCTCGAAATGATATTTGGCAATTCCGAGATCAATTTTTGTGTAAAAACCACTTAATGGTCTGGCAGTCGCCGTTCCGTTTTTAAGCTCAAACATAAATTTCTGCTGATTCATGGCTGTCGGTGCCAGGCATACGGCTTCCATTCCTCTGGTGAACCAGTCAGTATTCTGATCTGCTTTGCTAAGTTCAGAGATACTTTTGCTCTTATGCGGAACGCCCTGTGTCTCTCCATAACCAAGGGAAAGCACGATCAGAAGTTTCTTACCTTTTTCAATTTTTGCCTGTGTTTTTCCATGTGTCATGGCTACCCAGCAGGTATTCAATCCCATTTCCTGACATTTCAGAACAAGCTTTTCACCGTAGTAGCCGGCTTTTTCCTGCTGTTCTTTGGTTCCAACGATTGCAATATAGTTTGATACATTTTTGAATTTTCCATAATGTGCCATAAATGAGTCGAAACAACCAGGTTCATCAAAGAAAATCTGCATCTGTAAACCACTTTCTGCATTAATTTCAGAGATAAGATCGCGGATTTCAGCTTTTGTTTCATGTTTGATTGGCTGATTTTTATACTGACGTACACTATGTCTTTCTTTCATTACCTGTAAAATATTCATAAAATAAATCCTTTCGTAACTGCTGCGCATCCTTCTGGTACAGCAGAAATTTAAGTAAATCAAGTAAGTCACCTGCTTCAATTGCGAATATCCGATTGACTTTTCGCTGTGCCAGAATAGAAGAATGCCAGGGTAGTTACTTCCTTTCTTTCTTGGTTTAAATGTTTAAACGTAGTATATCATAAAAGAAGTGAAAAATTTCAATGGTAAAGAAAATCGAGGCCATTGCAGTCAGATGAAGGAGAATTTTGAAAACTTAATCTTGTAAGTTACGGAATTTCTAATTGACTCTGTTTATAGGATTCGCTAGACTTTAATATAGAATATGTTATTGATTGTAGTCAATTATCATTAGAGGATAAAAATGTTATGATGAGTGACGAAACAGAAGAAGAATAAAAAAGCGATAGCGAAGAATTTACAGGTGAGTTTGAGGTGGAGGATATGATTTATAAGACGAATTTTCAGTCAACATCAAATATGGAAGAATTTTTTGGTGATACCGGAGAAAAAATATCATTCCGATGCCAGTATTCGACTGGTGATAATCTGCGGGGCAGTCTTTTTCCCTGGCACTGGCATTCTGCGTTTGAAATCGACTTGGTAACAGGATGTGATATTCGTTTTGATTTTGAGGGAACATCCTTAAATATTTCTCAGGGGAATGCTGTTTTTATTAATTCGCAGAAGATTCATTCTTATCAGCCGGAAAATTCGGTAAAGTATAAAACTTATGCATTTCTTTTTGAACCACTTTTCCTTGCTGGTCAATATAATGGAGAAATTTTTCAGAAATATATAATTCCAATTATGAATTCAGATATTTCCGGTCTGGAAATTCCGGCATCAGATCCTGCATTTGCCTGTATAAAAGAAATTATTTATCTGGCAGAAGAAGAGCCTGAATATTTTGAAATTCAAATCCGCATTCAGCTGGAAAAGCTTTGGTGCATGATTTTAGAGAAAGTAAAAAGTGAGAAAGTGAAAGCACCAGTGTACAAAGAAGATTCTGAACGAATGAAACAAATGTTAAATTATATTCATTCTCATTATGCGGAGAAACTTTCATTGGAGAAGATTGCAAGTGCAGCTTCTGTTGGAATTCGTGAATGCAGCAGATGTTTTAGTCGTTCTATCCGGCAGTCACCAATGAATTATGTGAATCAGTATCGTGTGCAGATGGCACTGGAATTATTGATGACTACGGGATATACGATTACAGAAATCAGTGAAATGTGTGGATTCAGTTCTGTAAGTTACTTTGGAAAGGTATTTCGCCAGTATACTTCTGCTACTCCTGTACAGTATCGGGCACAATTAGAAAAACTTGATTATTGATTGGAAATATTTGTCTGTTTTGCCCAAAGGTGTGATTCTTTCATATATGCTTCCAGTTCTGGAACCTGCTCAGGGTTGTATTTGGTAAGTATCAAAATCATGGAATCGACTGAACCTTGAGATATGATTTCAAGAATATCGTACATATTGATTTCTGTATTTTTTACTTTTACAAATCCGCTAATGTTAAAACGGACAATCATATTTGCATATTTCCTGAAAGCTGGGATATTTTTTACACAAATGTTATATTGTATCATAATCAGGACTCCCTTCTTAAATTTAAATCCATAATAGCTGAATATATAACAATAAAAAACAGATATCAGGACTATAATTGGTAAAATCAGGACCAGAGCGTGTCTGGAAAATGATTCATATAATTTGTATATATCCATTATGAAAAGAGTTGGCGAATGTATGAATAATTTTCGAACATGCTCTGAAAAGTACGGATTATGATATGAGGTTATTATCCAATATGGTTATAATAAGCTCTTTACTTTAGCTATGGGGAGTGTCAGCTACAATAAATTAAAGAGGCAAATGGATGGAAAAGGCTGTTCCTTTTTGGGGCGTGCTTTCTATGGTGATTGTGCCATGACAAAGTTCAACAATACGTCCGACTAAAGCTAACCCAAGTCCATTTCCTTCAGTTTGCCGGGAATTATCACCCTGATAAAATTTTTCAAAAATATGTTTTTTTATCTCAGGAGTCATGCCATCTCCGTGATCGGCGATTGAAACGGAAACTTCTGTTTCTGTGGAGTGAATGCTTATATGAATGATACCACTTTGGGGTGAGTGTTTGATTGCATTATCAAGGATATTGATCCATACCTGTGAGAGAAGAGTCTCGCTTCCATAATATATCTGCTTTGGAAGATCCATATCAAATTCTATATTTTTGTCGGACCATTTTCCCTCTAGCATCAGGATGGATTTCCTGATCTGTTCGTCCAGTCGAAATTCGCGTTTATCAATGATCATTTCCTGATTCTCCAGTTTGGAAAGAGTCAGGATGTTCGTGGATAAGCTGGAAAGCCGTCTGGAATTATCTAAAATAATTCTGACATAGTGGTCATGCTTTTCCTGAGGAAGTTTTGGAGTCTGGAGCAGCGTTGCATAACCTTCGATAGCTGCAATCGGTGTTTTAAATTCATGGGAAACATTGGCAACAAAATCATTTCTTAAAGTTTCTATATGAGATAAGTCATACGCCGTGGCATTGAAATGCTGTGCCATTTCACGAATTTCAACGAGCTTCTGATCTGTCGGAATCCTGACAGAAAAGTTTCCTTTGGAAAGTTCATCAAAGGCATCTCTCATAGTCTGGATAGGTTGAATCATTAATTTTCCCACAAATAATGCGATGATCGTTCCTAAAAGTATGCTTCCAAATGAAAGAGCGACAATTGGAATATGTCTGGCTTTAGGATCAATTTGGATAATCCCTACTATAGCGATCCTCTAAAATAACGCATCTTAATACAGTCCATCAGAGGGTGAAATCCTGCGTCAGATATCTTTGCCGTGCGTCAGCACGCCTGCAGATATCTTCCTTGTCTTTCACCCTCTGATGGACTGTCTTAAATGCATTATTTACGAGGATTGCTATAAATTTGTGACAATGACGTAACATCCTCCCTACCTATTTTGTGACAATTATATAACATCCTCTATACAGAAATATGCGGTTTTAAGCCATTTTCGTGGTAAAAAAGCCACATATTTTTTGTAGCAATGACTTGACATTCCCGGGTAGATTATGCCTTTCAGAGAGCATACCAAAATGAAGATGATAGATGTTGTAATAAATGAAAAAATATGCTACGATACATACACAATGTGTAAAATAAAAAGGGGGAGAAAATGGAAATAAAAGATAAAATAAAAGAATTACGAGAAAGTACCGGAATGAACAGAAAGGAATTTTGTGAATATTTTGAAATCCCATACAGAACAGTAACAGAGTGGGAACGAGGAACCAGAAAGATGCCAGATTATGTGTTACGCTTATTAGCATATAAAGCAAAGATGGAACAACTCATCATAAAGGAAGATATGAATGAAGAATAAAATAATTGAAGTGCAAAATGTTCAGATTTCTATTTCGAAACAGGAGTTAGATGATTATATTTGTATTACAGATATTGCTAAGGCTAAATCAGATTCTGTCAGGGCAGCAGATGTGGTAAGAAATTGGTTAAGAAATCGTGGTACTTTGGAATATTTGTCTGTATGGGAACAGATATATAATCCCAATTTTAAAGTGTTCGAATC